>JAPLWD010000065.1 GCA_026396775.1 Candidatus Gribaldobacteria bacterium | reverse complement strand
TTCGCCCTCCATTAACCGGGTTACAGGGATACCCGTCCAGCGAGCCACCACATGAGCAATATCCTCTTCAGTAACCTCCTCTTTTAATAAAAAGCTAGTGCGTTGCATTTCTTTTAGTTTCTTTTCAGTGGCACTTAAATCTTTTTTTAATTCGGGTATTTTGCCATACTTCAACTCGGCCACTTTTTGTAAATCAGCTTCTCGTTGAGCCACTTCAATTTGAAAAGAAACCTCATCAATCTGTTTTTTGAAATTTTTAATGTCAGTAATAACACTTTTTTCCGAGTTCCACTTAGCTCGAATTGCTTCGGCTTTTTCGTTTAAATCGGCCAGCTCTCTTTCCACCGCCTTTAAACGAGAAGGATCATCTTTTTCTTTTTGTAAAACCTGTTTTTCAATTTCTAGCTTAGTAATTTGGCTATTTAAGGTTTCTAATTCCGCTGGCTCGGACTCAATTTCCAATCGCAAAGCCGAAGCGGCCTCATCCATTAAATCAACCGCCTTATCAGGCAAAAAGCGATCGGCAATATACCGGCTACTTAAATCAGCAGCCGCTCTTAAAGCTGAATCTTTAATTTTAACGCCGTGATGAAGCTCATATTTTTCTTTTAAGCCCCGCAAAATTGAAACCGTGTCATCAATGGTGGGTTCTTGCACCACAATCGGCTGGAACCTGCGCTCCAAAGCCGGATCTTTTTCAATATATTTTTGATATTCTTTTAAGGTAGTAGCCCCCACTGCTCTTAGCTCTCCTCTAGCTAAAGCCGGCTTTAATAAATTAGAGGCATCAATGGCTCCTTCGGCAGCTCCCGCCCCCACCAAGGTGTGTAATTCATCAATAAATAAAATATAATGGTCTTCGGCTCGTTTCATTTCTCGCAAAAAAGATTTCAAGCGTGATTCAAATTCGCCCCGATACTTGGTGCCAGCAATCAAACCACCCAAATCCAAGCCAATAATTTCTTTGCCTTTTAGGCTTTCGGGCACTTCACCTGACACAATTTTTTTCGCTAAACCTTCCACAATGGCGGTTTTGCCAACCCCGGCCTCACCAATTAAAACTGGATTATTTTTAGTTCTTCTGGATAAAACCTGCATCACCCTTTTAATTTCGCTTTCTCTGCCAATTACCGGATCAAGCTTGCCCTCTCGAGCTAACTCGGTTAAATTTTTAGAGTATTTTTTAATAACTTCGTACTTGGATTCTGGATCGGGATCAACAATTTTTTCACCACCCCGAATTTCCATTAACTTTTTTAAAATCGTTTCGCGGTCAATTGGTACCACAATGTTAGGTGATAAAAACCGAGCCCCTTTTAACACTTCTTGCGCCCGAGTTTGAACGCTTAAAAACCCTAAAAATAGATGCTCCACAGCGATAAATTCATCGCCTATTTGTAAGGCTTCCTCTCTGGCTCTTTCTAAAACAGCCGCTAAATCTTGAGTTAAATAAAACTGCCCAACCGCAGGGGGCACTTTAGGCGTAGTTAAAGCATTTAAAGCTTTATCAATTCTTCTTTTCAAGTCTTCTAAATCTAGTTGCAAACTTTTTAAGAGAGTAATCACGATGCTATCTTCTTGGCTTAATAAAGCCAAAAGTAAATGCAAAGCATCCACCTGTTGGTGGGTTCTTTCTCGAGCTATTCTTTGCGAAAGCATCATGGCTTCCTGCGCTTTATTAGTAAAATCACCTCCCTGTACAAATGGCATATTGATATAAATAAATTATTTCTAGCATACCACCTTTCCCCCCCCTTTTCAATAAAACTAACTTAAAAATAAATAGGGGGCGGATCGTTCAACCCGCCCTCGTTATTCTGATCAACCTAGCCCCTCCCTTCGAAAAATCTGCAGATAAAAAAAGAAAGAATTAAAACAACCGACATCAGAATGGCTGTTTTAATCTCGTTCTTCCTCACTCTTTTCCACTTCCAAATGCTGAAAAGAGCGAATGAAGAAACAATCGCCGCTGACATTCCAAAAAATGCCAGTGCCAATGGCCAAACCATATTCCCACCTGTCCGACAGGCATCGAACGCTGTTTTGGCAAAAAAGCCAAGTACAAACGCCCCCGAAAAAACAAAAATTGTCGCAGTAACCACAACCCTTTTCAATAAAAACACCTCTCTCATAAAATTTGTCATTGCGAGGGGCCCCGTTAGCAAACGGGGCGACGAACCAATCCCAAAACTCATTTTAAAAAATTACTACTTTATTTTTAAATCTCTTTCAATAAAAAAACAACCCCATAGCAAATTTTTGACAAGGCTTTTATAAAACCTAAAATCAAAACTCACTACGGGATTTTTGTTTGTTATATATGCTGTCATTGCGACCCGCCTCTGCCCTGAAAGGCTACAGCGAGGCAAAGGGCGAACGAAGCAATTTCAGACTATAAGATTGCCACGTTCGCCCTCGCAGGCTCGGACTCGCTCGCAATGACAGGTGGGTACAAAAATTTAAAAGGCCTCTCTGTAGTCACAGAGAGGCCTCCACAAAAACTTTTAGCCACTAGTCGCTGGTTTTTTCGCCTAGGGTTACCTCAACGGTTATTTCATTTTTACCTCGCAATATTTTAAAGATAACTTTATCACCTGGGTTTTTAACTTGGATAATCTTAGCTAAAGAATTTTGCTGGGTTATTTTTTGACCATCAGCCATCACCACAATGTCTCTTGCCTTTAAGCCCGCTTTATCGGCGGCCGAACCAGGCACCACCGCCACTTCCCCCGCTTGCTTGCCCTTGGCAATATAGGCGCCCTCATCTACGCTTAATTTTTCTTGCTGTTTTAAATCTGCATTGATTAAAATATACCTCACTCCCAAAAAGGGATAAACAATTTTTTGATATTTTTCTAAAGATTGAATGTCTCTTTTAGCTTTATTAACTAAAATGGCAAAGCCAATGCCTTGAGCATCCGAAGCCACAGCTGAATTTATTCCAATCACTTCACCTTTTAAATTTAACAAAGGCCCTCCGGAATTTCCTCGGTTAATCGCAGCATCGGTTTGAAGAATATCTTCTAAATTTTCACTCATTCCGGCTCCATCGCCAGCCGTGATTGTTCGCCCCAAGCCCGAAACAATCCCCACCGACACCGAATTACTAAATTGACCCAAGGCATTGCCAATGGCTACTACGGTTTGCCCAATTTGCACTGTGTCAGAATCACCTAATTTTAAAATTGGAAACTTTTCTTGCGGATTTTTTTTGGTGATTTGGCAAATAGCTAAATCCTGTAAAGGATCTTTATCTAAAACCTTAAAATTATATTCTTTGCCCTCGTTAGTTATCAGGCTATAAAAAGCCTTGGCATCATCCACCACGTGGCGATTGGTGATGAATAAACCATCAATGGAAACAATAAACCCAGTGCCACCACCCACTTTTTGTTTTTGAGTTGTTCCACTCTTAGGAGCTGGTAAATTAAAATCTAGCGGGAAACCATTTTCGCCAAAAGGAATAATTTGCAATCCTCCATTCACTGCCACATCTTTAGTAATTACCACACTCACCACCGAGGGTGATGCTGTTTTTACAACATTCATCACGGCTTCCTCTTGGGTGGTAATGGGCTGATAAAGACCAGTGGGTAGCCTTAGTTGGGATTCATCAATTAATTTTTGAATTTTATTATTCTCAATTGATTTTAAATTTAACCAAGGCAATCCCCTAACAACCTGATTATATGTGTTTAGAGCTTCTCCCTTTATTTTTGAACCAACTTCTAGCCCATAATAACTCCCCGCCCAAAATCCGAAACCCAACAAAACAATCACCACTAAAATACCAAACTTTCTTGGAATACTAATTTTAGAAGTTTCCACAGGAGGTTTCTCTACTTGAGAAGCTTTAGGAAAAATATCTCGTTTTAAA
Source organism: Candidatus Gribaldobacteria bacterium (assembly GCA_026396775.1). Lineage (GTDB taxonomy): Bacteria > Patescibacteriota > Minisyncoccia > Minisyncoccales > CG1-02-41-26 > JAPLWD01. The sequence goes on along the minus strand of JAPLWD010000065.1, from coordinate 3,774 downwards.
ATATCTTTAAATTTTTGAAACATAATTTTGATTTTAAATTACAAAATACACCCCACTGTCATTGCAAGGAGATCGCCCAGCAGGGCGAGCACCGAAGCAATCTCTTGGGACTACGAGATTGCCACGCTCCTTCCAGTCGCTCGCAATGACAGGGGGAGGGTAATTGCCCACCCTCGCAATGACACAAAAAAACGTTTTATTTCTATATAATGCGGTACTTAAAATTTAGTAACGAAAAAAATTAAAAAAATAGCAGCTGACCCTGCCACAGCTACAAACACGGCGGCAGCCGCTATATCTTTGATTTTTTTAACTTCGGGGTGTTGAGCTGGATGCAACAGGTTTAAAGTTCTTTCAATTTGCGAGTTAATCAACTCTAAACACAAAACCAAACAAATAGACAAAACTAAAATAGCCTTAATTAAATACGACCAATCGGCAATCAACATTAAAAAAATCAAAATCAAAGCCACTGCCAATTGAATCCGAAAACTCTGCTCCTCCCAAAAAATAGCCCTTAACCCCTCAAAAGCATACCTAAAACTATTTTTTAACTTTTGCCAAGAAAAAAATCTTTTCATCATAAATATAATTATTTAACTTTCCTAAAATTACGAAATGGGGCGAGGAAAGTTATTTTGGTGAACATTCGAACCCTGTTGGCATGGTCCCCGAGTACTCGAGGGGCAACAGGGTGAGAGTTTAGCCTAAAAGCCCGCTGGGGCTTTTGGGCGGTTCACAAAAATAACTTTCCTCGCCGACTTGCCTTTCGTAATTTAAGATAACCAATTTTATCATTAAAAACTACCTCACTTCAAGCCCGAAAAGGAAATTGGCTGGCTTGCTTAATTTTCCAAGCCCAAAAAGCTAAGCCCAAATAACAAACCAAAACTAAAATCCCAGTGAAATGGAACCTTAAACTAGCTAAAGGGATTTTTGAACAAACATCAATGACGCTAACCAGGTAACCCATTAGAAATTGACAAGGCCAAGCTATAGCCCAGCCCAAAACTGGGCTGACTAGATGGGTTAAAACCAAAGCAAACCCCAAAACCATCGTTAAGGTTATAATTGGGGCTATTAAAACATTAGCCAGTGGTGCCACCAAAGATAAATTACCAGTGTTGTAAATTAAAAGCGGAGCCGTAAAGGCTTGAGCCGCTAAAGTTGTGCCGGTAGCCTCGCTTAAACCTAGCTTTTTAAAAAAGCTTACCCGATCTAGCCAAGCTATTAAGGTTGGCGCTAAATAAAGCAGTCCTAAAGTGGCTAAAAAAGAAAGCTGAAAGCCCCAATCACTCTTTAAAGCCAGTGGGCTAAATACCAACATTACAGCCGCAGCCAAAATAATAGTTCTTTGAGCCAGATTTTGCCGGCCTAAAATTTGGGCTATTAACAGTAAAGAGGCCATTATGCCTGCTCGTAAAGCTGAAGCAGGGAAACCAATAAAAATGATATAAAACCAAATTAAAATTAAAGCTAAAAAAAGAGCTTGCTGTCGCCACAGCCCTAAAAATAAGCCTAAAATAACTAGCATTTGAGCTAAAATAACAATGTTCATCCCAGAAACCGCCGTAATATGGCGAGTACCTGTAATGTTTAATTTTTGTTTCCACTCAAAGCTAATCCCTTTTTGTCCACCCAAGACAATACCCTCCAAAATAACTGAATACGGTGGAGCCAAATTTTGGTTAATTCCACTAGCTAGCTTTTCTCGCCACAAACTAACCTGATTGCTTGAGTTATTTTGAACTGACAAACTCATTACCCGAGTATTAACTTGATTAGTTCTCAAAGCTCCCAAGCCCAAACAAATTAAGCCTAAACTAAAAACAATAATTAATTTTTGGCGATAAAAAATTATCAAATACAAAAAACTCAATAAAAAAAGCTCATAGATGAGCCAGTTCGGAAAAGAAACCAAAGAAGCCACAAAGACTCCAAAAATAAAAGCACAGGATAAATAAAATAAGATTTTAGAGGGTGTCATTAAAAATTATGAGGAACGAACATACTTTCTCTAATCTCGCAAGTATCAAAAAAGGGAGCAATTTTTTCTTTTAAGCTAACTAATTTTTCGTCACTATATGGTTCAAAAATCTGAAAACTGTTTTGGGAAATCCCTTGAGATCTAAAATTAACCAAAACATACTTTTTAGCCGGCCTAATCCAATGTACTATCTGCCAGACATCTTGAGGGGTTAAAAAAGTGCCAATGGTTGTTTTAATTTCGTAATTAAGCCGGCTGTTTTTTAAAAGCATTAGGCTTTGATTGATTTTCTCTAATAAATAATGCATTGATTCTTCAGCAAAACCAATTAGATAACCATACTTTCCCTTGGGTGATTTAATATCTAAAGAAACTAGATCCACTAAATTATCTTTAATCAAGCTCGCCAAAAGATCTGGGTTTGAGCCATTGGTATCTAATCTAACTCGATAACCCAGCTTCTTAATCTTTTGTAAAAATCGAGGCAAGTCCTCTTGAATAGTTGGTTCGCCCCCACTCACCACACAAGTTTTTAATTTACCTTGCTGTTGTTGTAGAAATTGCCAAAAATATTTTTCGCTTAATTTGGATTTTACAGAATCCAAACGATTAGTATGGTTGCACCAAGGGCATTGATAATTACAACCAGCAGAAAAAACCACGCAAGCTGGCTGTGGTAAACCTTCTACTAAAGTAAATTTTTGAAGACCAGCAAGTTGCATAACATTTGTGTTTCCTTGAGCGATTAACGAAGAACCTCGTTGTCCGAGATTGCCCCTGTCCTTTTAGTCACTCGCAATGACAGGGGGGTTTTAACCAAACTATTGATTAGTTCGTATAAACCAAAAAATAAACCTACAAAAAATAAATCACCCAACAGAGTATTTTTAAAAAAGGGTAAAGCCAAAAAGAAACATCGCCCCAAACCCACCAAAGTTTTTGGATACCAGTGAGAAAAAATCCACACAGCCAAGTTAGTCGTTATAAAAAAAACTAAAGACCCAATTAAGGAATAGCCAACCGTAAAAGTCCATTTTGGCTTTTTCTTTAACAAGCTACCCAAAAAAATACAAAAGAAAAAACTACCATAAACGGCTAAAGCAATCGGCCATTCATAAAAACCCAAAAAAATATCCGAAACCAGCATAGCTACTAGGGGCACAGCAAAAGCCAAATATTTAGGTAATCTAGCTCCGCTAAATAAAGCCAAAGCCGCAATGGGAGCAAAGTTAGCTGGATGAGGAACTAATCTAAATAAAATACCTACCGCTATAAATAATAAAGCCACCCCTATCTCAATTAAGTTAACCCTTTCCAATTTCATAATTAAAATTTTGACTCTTCAAATTTGAATTCAACCGTATCAGTAGCTTTTATCTCTTGCTTGCTAGCTGAAACTTCGGCCATTTTGCCGTTAAGGTAATAAATCCAAGATTTTCCGTTATCGCCGTTTTTTAAATCACCTATTTTTTCAATTAAAATCCCCATTTCACCGTAATCTTTAGTCGCTAAATCAATTTTTAATTTTTCCGCTCCTTGCTTTAATAAATCAAAAACCGTCATCTTCGCTTGAACTTGATCTTCAAAGTAAGCTTTATTTTCAGCATCAAAAGCAATCCACAAAATAGCGTTACTCTCAACGGCTGGCAACAAATCACTAGCTGAAAAATCGCGAGGGGTTTCATTGCTTAATTGAGATTTAGGCAAGCTAACCTTATTGGAATTGTAAAAATAAATCCCAACTGACACCACTCCAACCACCAGCACAATTTGTAAAATTATTTTTA
>JAPLWD010000062.1 GCA_026396775.1 Candidatus Gribaldobacteria bacterium | reverse complement strand
TGTAGAGATTGCTTCGTCGCCTCGGCTTCGGCTCCTCGCAATGACAGGGGGGGGCGGAGAAGTGAGTTTTTGAAAGATGCACCAAAAGGCATCTTTTTTGCGTATTAGTTAAAGTATGAATGATCAAAAAAGTCTTTTTGATAGGGTGATGCAGGGGATTAAACAGGAACAACAGCGTCGGATTTTACGCCGAAAGGTTTGGATTTTTTCAATTAGCTTGGGGGGCTCCTTGATAGCTATTGTGCCTGTTTCGATGGCGGTTAAAACAGGCTTTACAGAATCGGGGTTTTTTCAGTTTGTGACCTTAATTTTTTCAGACTTTAATACTGTTGCCACTTCTTGGCAAAGCTATCTCTTTTCTTTATTAGAAACTTTACCAGTGATGAGTTTGGTAATCTTTTTGGTGGTTTTATTAAGCTTGGTTGAGTCGTTAAAATATTTAACTAGAGCCACATTGTCATTGCGAGCGACTGGAAGGAGCGTGGCAATCTCGTAGTCTCAAGAGATTGCTTCGTCGGTCACCCTGCTGGGCGACCTTCTCGCAATGACAAAGTAGGATAAATTTATGAATATAGACAATGTTTTTCAATCTAAAGGTTTTAAGGTTTTTATTTTTTTAATCGCAATTTTAGTGATTTTGTTGATGGTTTTTAAATTGGGGTTGATTGTGGGTACCAGAAAAGCCGATTTTGCTTGCCGATGGAGCGATAGCTATCACCGTAACTTTGGCGGACCAAAGGGTGGGTTTATGAACGAATTTAAAGATAGAAATTTTATGGATGCTAGTGGGATTTTTGGCCAGATTATTAAAATTGATAATTCTACTAGTACAGCTACAACCGAGCCAGCGGTTTTAAAAATAATTATTCGAGGAAGAGATAATGCCGAAAAAATTATTTTGGTTTCTGGCAATACATCTATTGCTCTTACCAAGGATAATTTAAAACCCCAGGATCTTAAAATGGATGATTTGGTAGTGGTGATTGGCGAACCTAATCAGCAAGGGCAGATTGAAGCCAAGTTAATTAGAATTATTCCTCCTCCAACTGGTATGGAAAATTTACCTCCTAACGGTAGAATACGTTTGGATCTTATGCCTCCTCAACAACATTAATTTTTAATTTATTATTTATGTTTAAAAAAATTTTTATTGGAATTAAAAAAAGAAAGAAGACGGCTATTTTGATTTTGATAGTAGTTGGGGTGGGGGCTTATTTTGGGATTAGAGCTTTAACAGGAGGAGGAACTCAAACCAAGTATGTTCTATCCACAGTTGAGAGGGGAACTTTAATTACCACGGTTTCGGGTAGTGGGCAAACATCAGCCTCTAACCAAGTAGATATTAAGTTTAAGGTGTCGGGTGAAATTTTAAATGTTGCAATCAAAAGTGGGCAAACGGTTAAAGCAGGGGCGCTTTTGGCTCAAGTTGACTCCACCGACGCTCAAAAAACAGTCAGAGATGCTCAGGTTAGCTTGGAAAGCGCTCAACTATCTTTAGAAAAATTGAAAAATCCAGCGACTGATTTAGAGATTATGCAGTCGGAAAATTCTTTGGCTCAAGCCAAGGAGGCGGCCATTAAGGCTGATAGCGATTTACAAGCCACTTATGATGATGGCTTTAATGCTGTGACGAATGCCTTTTTGGATTTGCCTGGTGTGATGACGGGGTTAAATGATATTTTATTTACGGGGTCTTTTGATAAAAGCCAATCTAACTTAGACTATTATGCTGACCGAGCCAAGGTTTACGATGAAAAAGCCACTCAATTTAGAGATGTGGCTTATAGCGATTATCAAAAAGCCCGAACTTCTTTTGATCAAAATTTTAGCGATTATAAATCAGTGACGCGTTTTTCTTCAACGAGTAGTGTCGAAGCCTTGGTAGACCAAACCTATGCAACAGCCCGCAATATGGCCGAAGCAGTTAAAAGCGCTAATAATTTAATTCAATTTTATGTGGACAAGCTCAATGAGCATAGTGTTGTGTATCAATCTTTGGCTACCACCCAAATGAGTAGTTTAAATGGCTACACTAGCAAGGCCACCTCGCATCTTTCCAGCCTTTTTAGTATTCAGCAAAGTTTAAAAAGTTCGGAAAATGCATTGTTAAACGCTCAACGATCAGTGGCTGAAAAAACAATTTCTTTGGCTGAATTAAAGGCAGGGGCTGACGCTTTAGATTTAAGAACTCAAGAGCTGGCGGTAGGTCAAAAACAAAACGCTTTACAAGATACCAAAGACAAGTTAGCGGATTATTATTTAAGAGCTCCTTTTGACGCTACGGTGGCGAGTGTAGAAGCAATTAAGGGCGATACAGCCGTTTCGGGCGGTGTGGTGGCTACTTTGATAACTAGTAAGCGAATGGCGGAAATTGCTTTAAACGAAGTAGATATTACTAAGGTTAATATAGGGCAAAAGGTTAATATAACCTTTGATGCCATTGAAGGTTTAAATATCACGGGTGAAGTAACCGAAATGGATAGCTTGGGCGCGGTTAGCCAAGGGGTGGTAACCTATAATGTGAAAATTATTTTTGACACGCAGGATGATCGGATAAAGCCTGGGATGAGCTTGTCTTGTGAAATTATCACTAATGCCAAACAAGATGTTGTGTTGGTTGCAAATAGTGCTATTAAAACAACAACTGACCAACAGCAATATGTTGAAATGCCAACGGGTAATTATTCAACTTCGTCTGCTAATCAAACTAGTGGTGTTGTTTTGCAAAGCTTGCCAAAACAGCAAATTATTAAAACTGGTTTAGCTAACGACACAATGACCGAAGTTACTGAAGGGTTAAACGCAGGAGATTTAATAATTTCTAAAACCATTCAAAGCTCAATTAGCAATAGTAGTAGCCAATTAACCGGTCAAAGCTTATTGAATGTGGGCGGAGCCAGAGGAGGCTTTGGTGGCCGTTAAAAATAAAAACTATTGTCATTGCGAGCGAGCCCGAGCCTGGGAGGGCGAGCGTGGCAATCTCGTAGTTTCGAAATTGCTTCGTCAGCCACCCTGCTGGGTGACTTCCTCGCAATGACAGGGGTATTATATGATTGAATGTAGAAATATTACTAAAACCTATAAGAGTTCAACTGTGCAAACTTTAGCCTTAAGAGGGGTTAGCTTTAAAATTGAGGATGGTGAGTTTGTGGCGATTGTTGGGCCGTCTGGTTCGGGTAAATCCACCTTGATGCATATTATTGGAGCCTTAGACACGCCAACCAGCGGGCAATATCTTTTAGATGGGCAGGATGCTTCAAAGTTTTCGGATGATGAGTTAGCTGATATTCGCAAGAATAAAATTGGTTTTGTTTTTCAATCTTTTAATCTATTACCTAGAGCCACGGTTTTACGGAATGTGATTTTACCTTTGATCTATGCAGATGTTCCTAAAGAAGAGAGAGAGCAACAAGCCAAAAAAGCTTTAAGGGAGGCAGGGATGGACGAAGAACATTTTGGTCATCTTTCTAATCAGTTGTCGGGCGGACAAATGCAAAGAGTGGCAATTGCTCGAGCTTTAGTTAATAATCCATCTTTAATTTTAGCTGATGAGCCAACTGGTAATTTAGATACTAAAACCGGTGAAATTGTTTTAAATACTTTTCAACAACTTAATGAAAAACAGCATCGAACGATTATTTTAATTACCCATGAGCCCGCGGTAGCTGAACATGCCAGCAGAGTTATTCAAATTAGAGA
>JAPLWD010000007.1 GCA_026396775.1 Candidatus Gribaldobacteria bacterium | reverse complement strand
TCGGGGACCATGCCAACAGGAGTCGAGATGTTCACAAAAGAAGGCATCCTTCGCCTCATTTCGTAATTCATAACTGTTTTGTTTTTTGTTTTTTTTGAGTATAATGATGGTATATGGAAAAACAATTGCAAAAAATTGATGCGGTTTTGTACGAGTTAATTCAAAAAGAAATTCAACGCCAACAAGACACCATTGATTTAATTCCGTCGGAGTCGTTGGTTTCTACGGCTTTGTTGGAAGCTTTAGGTTCGCCGTTAACCAATAAATATTCGGAGGGTGAAGTGGGCAAAAGATATTACCCTGGCAATGAATATTGCGATCAAATTGAAAGCTTGGCTAAACAAAGAGCCAAACAAGCTTTTGGTTTGGGCGATGATTGGGAAGCCAATGTTCAGGCTTTATCGGGATCACCCGCCAACTTGGCGGTTTATTTTGGCTTGTTGCAAGTGGGCGAAACAATGATGGGAATGGCTTTATCTTCGGGTGGACATTTAACGCATGGGCATAAGGTGAATGCGTCAGGCAAAGTTTTTAAATCAGTGCAATATGAAGTTGGCATAGATGGCAAAATTGATTATGAAAAAGTAGCCGAGCTAGCTCGTGAGCATAAGCCCAAAATTATTATTTCTGGTTACACAGCTTACCCTTTAAAAATTGATTTTGCTAAGTTTGGAGAAATTGCTAAAGAAGTGGGTGCTTATCACTTAGCGGACATTTCGCATATTGCTGGTTTGGTTTCAGCCAATTGCCATCCTTTACCTTTTCCTTTTGCTGATGTGGTAACGATGACTACGCATAAAACTTTAAATGGGCCAAGGGGGGCGGTGATTTTAGCTAAGAAAGAATTGATGGATAAAATTAATCGAGCAATTTTTCCTGGTTTGCAGGGTGGCCCCCATAATCATCAAACAGCTGCCATTGCTTTTACCTTAGGTCAAGTTAAAACATCAGCTTTTTTGCAAACACAGAAACAGATTATTTTGAATGCTAAAACTTTGGCGGATAGTTTGATTGAAAAAGGTTTTAACTTGGTGGCTGGGGGTACTGAAAATCATTTGTTGTTGGTGGATTTACGCTCAAAAAATATCAGCGGAATGGAAGCCCAAAATTTATTGGAAAAAGCCGGTTTAATCGCTAATCGTAATACTGTGCCTGGCGATCCGAGTCCGTTTAACCCTTCGGGGGTTAGAATGGGTAGTCCGGTGATGACTTTTCGGGGGATGAAAGAGGGGGAGGCTAAAATGATTGGCGAGTGGATTGACCGAGTGATTACTCAACGCGAAAATCCGGAGCAAATTAAATTAGAAGTTGTGGATCTTTGCAGTCGATTTAAAGTGCCTTATGTTTAACGTATAACGGGGGCTCGGAAAGTTATTTTTGTGAACCGCCCAAAAGCCCCAGCTGGCTTTTGGGCTACTCTGCCTCTATTGCCCCTCGAGTACTCGGGGACCATGCCAACAGGGGTCGAGATGTTCACCAAAATAACTTTCCTCGCCCCCTCTAATAACTAGATTTTTTTGCTAAATTAAACTACAATAAAGTCATCATTTAAAAAATATGTCAAAAAGAGAAACAACTATAGATGATTTAGCTTCAATGGTTCAAAGGGGTTTTATTGGTGTTGATAAGAAATTTACTGATATCGAAAAAAATATGGCGACAAGGGATGAAATGCAAAAAGGGTTTAGGGAAGTTAATGAAAAATTTGAACAAGTTGATCAAAGGTTAATCAAAATTTAAAGAAAAACTAGTAGCGATTATGAGCAAAGGATTGAACGACTAGAAGATGATGTTAAATGGTTAAGGGGTCAGCTAACTTTTGAAAAGAGCTGATTTATAAATGCGGGCGGGTACCCCGCCCTACCGATAAAATGATAATTCGAGATACAATTTTGAGTTTTTTAGTTTATAATCAGTCGTTGCTTTCGCAGACCTGGCAAGACGGCAGTTGTTTGAGTATTTGGTGGGATTTTGTAAAAAACTTAAAGGTTTAGTTAGGAATAATAAATTCCGTGTCATTCTAAACAACCACTTTGTCATTCTGAACCAGCAGGCGAAGAATCTCGGGCAGTGAGATTCTGCGCTCGTAGCTATTCGCTCAGGATGACAGGGGGTGGCCTTTTCTCATAGGATAGAGAAAGGGTTTTTTGTTAAAAAAAGAGTATAATAAATTATGATGAATTTAAATTTTTTCCGCTCAAAATTAATTATCTTTTTAATTGTTTTATTTTTTCTAATTGGGGCGACTTCGATTTTTATTTTTTTTAAGTCGCCAGCTGTTTCCCGTATTTCTGTTTATGAATATGTTAAGGTCTGTGATGGAAACGATGACCAATGCCATCCGAAAAATCTGCCCTATCAAAATCCGGCCTTATCAGTTGAAACAAGGGTGGCGGATTTGATGAGTCGAATGACAATGGCTGAAAAAATTGGGCAGATGGCTCTAGTTGAAAAAAATAGCATCAGCAATTTAAATGATATTGCAAGATACGGGTTGGGGGCAGTGTTGAGCGGGGGTGGCGGAAAGCCCAACAATAATACACCCGAAGGTTGGCTGAGTATGGTGACAAGTTTTCAAAGTTATAGTCAAAAGACTCGTTTGAGCATACCCCTACTTTATGGAGTTGATGCTAACCATGGGCATAGTAATGTTCCTGGGGCAACAATTTTTCCACACTTTATTGGCTTGGGAGCCAGTCACGATCCAGATTTAGTTAGAGAGGTGGCTGAAGCAACTGCTCGTGAGGTGGTAGCTACTGGAATCAACTGGGTTTTTTCTCCCGATTTAGATATAGCCAGTGACATAAGGTGGGGCAGAACCTATGAAACTTTTGGTTCGGATCCGAAGTTGGTGAGTACGCTGGGGAAAGCATATATAGATGGATTACAATCCTTTAATAAAAATGGCTTGTCAATGGTAGCTACAGCCAAGCATTATCTTGGCAATGGTTCTTCGCAATGGGGCAGTTCTATTAATAAGAACTTTTTGATTGATCAGGGAAATTCTAATCTTAGCGAAGCTGAATTACGGAAAGTTCAGCTGGAGCCATTTAGACAGGCGATTAAGACAGGCGTAAAATCCATTATGGTGGGTTTAAACAAATGGAAAGGAGAAAAGATTGTCTTTAACAAATATCTGCTTACAGATATTTTAAAGGGGGAGCTAGGCTTTAAGGGTTTGGTTGTTTCGGACTGGTATGGAATTTACGAGCAAGAGCCAGACAAGTACAAGGCTTTGGTTGGAGCGATTAATGCGGGCGTTGATATGGTGATGCTTCCTTATGACTATCAGTTTTTTTCGGATAATTTACAGAGGGCTTTAGTTAGCGGTGAGAATGATCAAAAAAGAATTGATGAAGCAGTGCAGAGAATTTTGCAGGTTAAATTTGAAACAGGGCTATTTGATAAGGTTGCACTTAGTCCGCCTAATTTAAAGGAGGTTGGTTCTAAAATAAATAGGGAGCTTGCTCGAAGGGCGGTTAGAGAATCTTTAGTTTTATTAAAAAACAACAGGGTTGTTCCGCTGGCTAAGAATATCTCTCAAATTTTAGTGGCGGGATCGGCGGCTAATAACCTCGGCGAGCAGTCAGGCGGATGGACAGTGGAGTGGCAAGGCATTGATGGTAACTGGATACCTGGTACCACTATTTTACAGGGCATTCAGGCGACAGTTTCTCCCAGCACTAAAGTGGGATATAATTTAAAGGGTAATTTTGTTGACCAGCCGAGCTTAGCTGATATTGGTATTGCTGTGGTAGGGGAACGCCCTTACGCTGAAGGCTGGGGGGATAACGAAAGCCCCAAACTGTCGGCTCAAGACCTAGAGGCTATCTCTAATTTGAAAAAAGTTAGCAAAAAAATTATTGTTATTGTAGTTTCTGGCCGTCCGTTGAAGATTGGGGAATATGTTAAGGATTGGGATACAATTCTAGCTGTGTGGCTTCCGGGAAGCGAGGGTCAAGGGGTGGCGGATGTTTTGTTTGGGGATTATCCTTTTCGTGGAACCTTGCCGGTGGATTGGAATCTTGAAAAATTTTAGCCTGATTTTGTTTTAGAGGAGGGTTGTGTTAAAATTAAAATATTCTATTTTTTATGGTGAAACAACGAAAGTATTTAGTTGTTTTAGCGATTTTTTGTTTAGGGATGCTTTTGGCTACCCCTGCTCGCTCGTTGGCTCAAGAGGAGTCAAGGTTTTTTAATGTGGATTTCAACTATGATTTTTCTAGCCGTAAAACGGTTGAATCATTTCTAAAAATTTCTTCTCAAAAAGCTCTTTTTTATCTTGAGAGGTCTTGGTATAACAATTTAACGGATGGCGAACGATTGCAGGTTGATAGTATGATTGGCGAGCTTTCAAGCGACTTTGACAATTTGATTTATCCTAAGTTAACGGCAGTTTTTGGTAACGAATGGAAGCCTGGCATTGATAATAATGAGAAAATTACGATTTTATTCCATAAACTGAAAGAAAATGGCGCAGGCTATATGCGAACTCAAGATGAGTTTTCGTCTATTCAGGCTGTTGGCTCGAACGAAAGAGAGATGATTTATATCAATTCCCAGTTTTTGTTTCAGCCAATTGTGAAAAGCTTGGTGGCACACGAGTTTGTGCATTTAATTGAATATAATCAGAAAG
>JAPLWD010000093.1 GCA_026396775.1 Candidatus Gribaldobacteria bacterium | reverse complement strand
TAATTAAATCATACGCGGTGGTATCCTGGCCTTTGTCTTCTTTCATTTTGTGGCTCTCTTTTTTTATATACCAAACCGAAAAAATCACGCTGCCAAGCGTAATAAAGAAAATGATTAAAATAAAACTAAAATCGCTCATATACCATAAAATAGTTACAAAACTATCTCATACATCTTAACATCCTCAAGTCCACTTTTCAACTGTGGATTCTTTGATTAGGTAAAAAAAATATTTATGTTAAAATGTAAATATCCCGAGGGGTTTATCTCTCACAATGGTCGAGCCAGCAGTAATTATTGGCGAACAGCCAGTTAAACCTGTGGCCGTACCGTTTATGCATTACCGATAAATCCCAAAAGTACTTGGTCTGCTTTTGAGGCCTCATCGTTTTGTTGAAAGTATGATACTGCTTCAGGGAGGCGTCAGGTTAACCCAAAAGTAGCTGGCTCACTTCGGGGCCAATTTTCTTGTTTTTAGGCAAGAGCCAGTGGTTTCTAAAAATCCCTCTAGCTCGGGATCGGTTTTGTCCCAACGAGGTCTGGGCCTCTGAGAAAACCTAGGACCGTTTACCTTGACGTATTTTAAGCGATCGCTCATTTTACGTCACACCCCCTTAATTTATAACTCTAGTTCTGGGTGGAACTAGCCGAGCCAGGTCCGAATTGTCCTGCGCCTTGTGGGCGGGTTTGAATAGATTGAGCCGTGACACTGCCATCCGAGTTACTAGTTCCTGTAACCACTAGGCTTTCACCCGTTGCTATATCCAACAAAGTACCAGTGGCAAACTTCATAAATTGAGTCGAAGTGGAAAAGAAAACAATTTTCGATCCCCCATCTCTTAATTTTAAAGTTATGCTTTGACTATCTTTTGAAATAACCTCTCCGCTTACTAGCCCACCTCCCGCAATGTTGCGTCCCACTGCCCCTCGCTGGCCAGGGCCACCCACTCCGGTCATTTGCGCAAAACGATTTTGGTTGGCATTACTATTTTGACTTTTTTGATACTGCATTCCGCCATAAAAAGCACTCCCTCCCGCAACCAGTGCTGTTATAACAACAGCGACAATTAAATTTTTCATATATTTTTTACTCATAGCGCAACGCCTCTATTGGGTTAAGGCTAGCTGCTCGTCTGGCTGGGTAGTAACCAAAAATAATCCCAATGGCGGCCGATACGCCAAAAGCTAATAAAATTGAAGTTAAAGAAACTTTGGTGGCAATGCCTGCAAACTGATGCATCCCAAAAGAAACCAACCACCCCACGGTTACCCCCATAATTCCGCCCAAAAATGTTAACATAATACTTTCGGCTAAAAATTGCTTATTAATATCGCCCTTCTTAGCCCCAATTGCTTTTCTTAGCCCAATTTCACGCGTGCGTTCCGTTACGGTTGTTAACATCATATTCATAATGCCAATGCCTCCCACAATTAATGAAATAGCAGCCACCGAAGCCAGCAAAATTGTAAAAGTATTAGTTACCGATGAGGCTGTTGCCACAATATCTGCCTGATTAAGGGTGCTAAAATCAGCCAAGGCAGGGTTGGCGATATTATGACGTGCCAATAAAAGTGAAGTAATATCTAGCTGAATTTGAGTCATATTCTGCTGATCATTCGCCTCAACACTGATAGTGCTCACTCTTTCACTACCAGCTAAAAATCGCTGGGCGGTGGTTAGGGGGATAAAAATTGTGTCATCTTGATTACTAAAACCTGTTCCACCCTTTGTTTTAGTAACACCAACCACTTTAAAGTCTATCTTATTAATTCTAATTGTTTGACCAATAGAACTACTGCTAGTACCAAATAAATCATCCCTGACCGTAGGCCCTAAAATTGCTACTTTGGCTAAACTAGTTAAATTTTGTTCCGAAAAAAATGAGCCCTCTTCCACCTCTACATTCCGAATACTTGGATAACTAGGAGTAGTACCAATAATTGATGTATTAGTATTAGTGCCTTTAGCTGTCACCTGATACCGGCTGGAAAGCTCGGGGGCCACATTAGAAACATTAGCCACACTTTGGCTAATCGCAGTAGCGTCTTCCACTGTTAAAGTAGTAGCTGATCCCCTGCCTTGGCTAATCTGCACTCCTGGACCCCTTTGATTACCAGGCATCACCAAAACCAAATTCGACCCCAACGACTGAATACTTGATTGAATAGTACTTTGTGAGCCCTGCCCAATCGCAACCATCGCAATCACCGAGCCAATTCCAATTATAATACCCAAAACCGTTAACCCCGAACGGGCTTTATTGGAAACTAAAGCCGAATATGTTTCTTCAAGTAAATCA
>JAPLWD010000108.1 GCA_026396775.1 Candidatus Gribaldobacteria bacterium | reverse complement strand
TATTGAGTTTGGATCTCGCTAACAACCATTGTAACAAACTCAGCGCTTTTCTCTGGGCTTTTGACTAGTTCCTTATTAGATAGGGCATCCGACAAGGAAGTAAACCCAGCTCCATAGGTATAGTTGCAAATACAAAGCGCGAAGATAGAGATTATGATTAAGCAAACAGTTTTTTTCATTAAGGTCTCCTCCTATGCATCTCAAGAACAAAGAATATTGCTTCACATTACATTTAAAACTTACTATTAATATAATGTCATAATACATCAACTTTGTCAAACCTTTTTGTAGTCAGTTCAATAAATTAGTGCAACACCTAATTTGCTTTGCTATAACCAAAAACCCTTATTTCTAAGGGCTTGGTTTGGAGGCAGGGGTGACAGGAGTCGAACCTGCAACATCTTCTTTTGGAGAGAAGCGCTCTACCAATTGGAGCTACACCCCTAATTTAATTACCAATAACAACCGCTTTAGATACCAAAAATTTAAGATATCCTCTTTCAAGAGATAACTCAATTTAGCTTAACAACTTTGCCTTGGTTTTTATTTTTTAGCTTCTTTATGCACTGTGTGCTTACGGCAAGGCGAGCAATGCTTTTTTAAAGATAACTTACCTTCCACATTTTTAGTTTTGTGGGCGTAATAGTTAACCTCTTTGCAGTCCCCGCATTGCATCTTAACCATCAGCTTTTTTTTCTTTTTCGCCATAAATTTATTTTTTTAATTCCAGAGCCCGGAGGGAGAATCGGACTCCCGACCTCCTTCTTACCAAGAAGGCGTTCTACCACTGAACCATCCGGGCATTATGTTAAAATTAAAAATTAATTGTTTGGGTAGGGAGGGACTCGAACCCCCGTAGGCTAGAAGCCGACAGATTTACAGTCTGTTCCGTTTGACCGCTCCGGCACCTACCCAGCACCTTTAATTTAACAGAAAAAAAGGGTTTATTCAATAACCTTACTATGTTTTTTTCGCCATTCGTCAATTTTTTTGTGATTACCAGATAATAAAACCTTAGGAGTTTTTAATTTTTGTTTATTTTTGGTTTCAAAAACTTCGGGCCGAGTATATTGAGGGTATTCCACAAAACCTTTTTCTGCGGTAATCCTCTCCCCTATTAAGGCTTCCGAGTTGCCCACCACTCCTGAAATTAACCTAGCTGTGCTTTCTACCACTATTAAGCCTGCCAAATCACCGCCCATCATCACAAAATTACCAATGGATACTTTTTCGTCAATTAATTTATTAATTCTTTCATCCACTCCTTCGTATCGGCCACAAATTAAAGTTAGTTGATCAAGCTTTGACCAATCCGTGGCCATTTTTTGATTAAAAATTTTGCCCCGAGGGGTAAATAAAACCACTTTAGAATCTAACTTTTTGTTCTTTATTTTATTCAGCGCTCGCTCCAGCACTTCAATTTTTAACACCATTCCCCTACCCCCACCAAAAGGCCTATCATCCACGGTTTTATGCTTATCTAAAGCGAAATCACGTAATTGATGTACGTTAATTTTGAGCTTTTTTTCTTTTTGTGAGCGAGCCAAAATTGACTGCTTAAAGTAAAAGTCAAAAAATTCGGGAAATAAAGTAATAATATCAAAT
>JAPLWD010000103.1 GCA_026396775.1 Candidatus Gribaldobacteria bacterium | reverse complement strand
TCCACGCTCTCTCTCCTTTTCGCAACTTACTCATCGCCTCCAATAATTGAATAAATGGATCTAACTTTTTTTCTTTATCCACTTCTTCGGGTTTAATTTCAAAAAACTTATAGGTTTTAATTGGATAAATATCATCTTTCAAAAGCACATAATCCTCCCCGTAAACTTCATAATCCTTATTGGGTAAATTTTGAGGCATTTCCGTAGTATAATCAGGAACTTCAAACATTTCAGCATCCGAATAATGGGTATGGAAAATAGCCTCAAAAAGAGTTTTGGCATCTTTAGGTATTCTAAAATAGTAATGAATTTGTCCGGCCACACTAATTAGTTCAAAAGACCACCAATAAGGAAACTTTTCTAGCTCTCCTTCGCACCAGAGCTCTCTCCAATTAGGAGAATCAATAATAGAATAAGTGGCATTATAAATATCCTCCATCGCCCTCCAAGGCTTGGCAATTTCAGCTGGAGGAATAACTTCTAAAACAGTCCACTCTTGCTCTTTATACCAGACTTCCCATTGAATCCACCATTTATAAAGCCCCTTGGCTGGGAAATAAAAAACCCCTGGCAAAATAAGCCACCACCAATTTTTAAAAACTAGCCAGAAAGACCCTATGGCTATTTCAAAATATTTTTGAGGATCAAGATCCACGGTTTTAACTTAAAAATTTATTAGCGTAAAAAGCAATGATATAAGCTACTAGGAAAAAAAGTGTGCCCCAAACTATAATCTGAAAAGAATAGACTAAAGCGACAGCCGAAGCCCCCATAATATTGCGCATTTTAGTTTTGTCCCGATTAGTCCAAATCAAACAAGTATAGCCAAAGACTCCAAAAAAAATAAAGACACAAATTGTAAAAGTTTTAATGGCTAAAGCAAAAGAAACCATAAAAAAATTTAGTTACTAACAACATATCTCCCTTCTTGAGTGCGTGAAAAATTTTTTTTATTATGCAAATTTAAAAGAATTGTATTGCTCTTAACTAAGCGCTGATCTAAAACCCCCTTAACAATTTCGTCTTTAGAAAGACCTCCTTGAGAGTTATTAATCAAACTAACAATTATATCTTTAACCGTACCATTATTATAACCCCATTCTTTCAAGGCATAAATACCCCTACCCACCAAAACAAATCTCACGTCTCTAATTAACTCATTATGTAAGGTTTGGGGTAAAACTTTTTTAAATGGCTTATCTTGTAAAAGTTTTAATGGCTAAAGCAAAAGAAACCATATTTGTTTCTTAAGAGCTAAAAGAGCCATGTCTTTGACTCCTTTTGGTCTAATTTCTGACCAATTAGCTAATCCAAAAAATCCTAAAGGCCCCCTTTCAATCTTTTTAGCAATTTCCAAAACTGAAGAAACAAATTCAACTGGCTCGTCTTGAACTATTAACAAGATATCGTCTTGAGATAAAAGTTTTTTTTCAATTTTAAAAAGATTCTCGGTTTTTTCTAAAATAGGTAAAAATCGATCTATAATTTTCTCTTCTGTAGTCCAGAAAGAATAAACAGTTTCGTTTTCTGAAGTTCTATAAAAAGGTTCGGCTAAAACCAATAAAAAATAAATCTGATTTTGGCAATCTTCCTGCCTGCTTAAATCCCTTAAAGCTAAGTCCTCTCGCTTAGCGCCTCCCTGTTCTCTTAAATATTCTTTAAACAATGCAATAATTTGCTGGAGATCTTTCTTAGATTGATACTTGGCTAATTGCAAAAGCGCCTCCTTTTCGATTTGCCTTATCCTTTCACGGGTTATGCCAAAATAATCCCCAATCTCTTGAAGCGTTTGAGGGTCTTTACCCAGCAACCCAAACCGATTGCCAACTACCGTCTTTTGACGCTCAGGCAAATACCCTAAAAGCTCTAGGCAAACCTTGGAGTAATTAAATTGTGGTTTTTGGCTCTTTACGATCATACTGTTATATATAAACATAAAACTATCCATATGTCAATACAAAACCTGCTACGCCCCCTTTTTCTTGCTTTGCCACCGATAAAAAGAGAAAAGCAGTAAGGTGGCTATAAAAATAGACGAATAGGTTCCAAACCCAATGCCTAAAATTAAAGCTAACGAAAAATATTTCAGTGTCTCGCCCCCAAAGAAAAAGATCGCAAAAAGAGTTATCAAAACTGTTACTGAAGTATTGATTGACCTACCCAAGGTTTGATTAAGGCTATCATCAATGGCCGTTTCAAAATCAACTACCCTAGAACGAGTTAAATTTTCTCTTAAGCGATCAAAAACTACCACCGAATCATTAATAGAATAACCAAAAACCGTCAAAAAGGCAGTAATAATCGGCACAGTTATTTCAACCCCTGATAGCTTACCCAAAATCACAAAAACTCCCAATGGAATTAAAACATCGTGGACTAAAGCGATAATACTAGTTAGCCCAAAAATATAAGACTTAACTGGCCGAGAAACTCTCCGGAAACTTACCGCTATATAAATTAAGATAACTAAAATTGAAAGAATTACTACTACTTGAGTTTTATTCCGCATTTCAGTCCCAACCGCTGGACCAATAGACTCAAAGCTTCCTGCCCCTTCATCAAGGTTGCCTAGAGTTCGCATCGCTGTTAAAATTTCTTGATGAGTTTTTTCATCCAAATCCTTGGTTTTCAGGATAAACCGATTATCCCCCGCCTTCTGCAATGAAAAATCCCCTAGGTTAAAAGTTTTTAGTTTTTCTGTCACTAATTCCTGCTGGGGAGCATTCTCTTGATAACCAAACTCAAGAGCTGTCCCTCCTGTAAAGTCAATCCCCCATTTCAAACCAAAAACTAAAATAGCTACCAAACTTAAAACAGTCAAAGTAATAGAGAAAAAATAAAAGTATTTACGGTGTTTAACAAATTGAAATCGCATATATTATTGAGATGGTTACAAAGCTATTCCTACTGCAATTTTATCTTTTCGGCTACGGCTTCGTCAGACTTCGCAAAAAGCTTTTCACCATAGCTCAGCTATGGCTTCAAACCTTTTTGCTCGTCTTCCTCGCCTCGCTCGAAAATCTAAAATTTCGCTACGGAATAGTTTTGCAACCATCTCATATTACCAAAGCCACTTAATTTTTTCTTGTTTTGTGCTCGAAAAAAGCTTCATCAATGTTTTAGTGGTAAATAAAGCCGAAAACATACTAACCAAAACGCCTACAGCTAAAGTGAAAGCAAACCCTTTAACAAAACTAGTACCAAAAAGAAACATTATAACGGCAATTAAAATAGTGGTTACATTACTATCTCTAATTGAAGGCCAAGCTCTGTTAAAACCAGCCTCCAAAGCTTGCTGAAAATTTTCTCCCTTTTTTCTTTCTTCTTTCATTCTTGCAAAAATCAAAACATTAGCATCCACCGCCATCCCCACCGATAAAATTGCTCCTCCTATTCCCGCTAAAGATAAGGTTACTGGAATTAGCTTAAATAAAGAAAGCATAATCCCCACATAGGTTAAAAGAGCCACCGAGGCTAATAAACCCGAAAAACGATAAACAATCACCATAAAAATAACCACAAACACAAAGCCATAAAGCGCCGCTAAAAGTGATTTCTGCATTGAAGCAAGGCCTAAGGTTGGCCCAACTGTGTTTTGGGAAATTAGCTTAATCGGCACTGGTAAGGCTCCTGCATTTAAATTCCGCACCAAATCCCTCACTTCTTGATCTGAAAAATTACCTGAAATTTGAGCCCTGCCTCCACTAATTTTTTCGTTAACCCTAGTGGTTGAGATAGGAACTCCATCAATAAAAATAGCTAAAGTTTTACCAACATTTCTATCGGTTAACTCTTCAAAAATTTTAGCCCCCTCTTCATCAAACTCCAGCCCTACCTGCCTTTGAAAGGTATTCTGATCGTATTCCAGAATAGCTTTTTTAATTTTGTCCAGCTGGCACCGGACTTTCTAGTTCTTTATATTTAGTTTTAATTTTTTCAGTTTCTTCGGGCGTTTGCTCTTCTCTAAACTCCAAAAAAGGAGTCTGCCCAATCATTTCAATAGCTTTGTTAACATCTTTAACCCCAGCCAATTCAACGTTAAGCCTAAAAGTTCCTGCTACTTCTTGGGTATTTACAACCGGTTCGGATACCCCAAAAAGATTAATCCTTCTTTCTATCACATCCCTCAATCCTGCCATAGACTCTTTCTTATCCTGAACCCCAATATTTTTTAAGTCAGCCTCATAAACTAAACGGCTACCGCCCTGCAAATCAAGCCCTAATTTAAAATTAATATTCGGCACTTGAGGAATCAATAGTGTCGTTTCCTGACCTAAAACACCTTTAATTCCACGATTGGTTTCTCCAATGACCCAATTGGTATATTGAGGCAGGATAATCACAAAGGTTAAAACAGCCAAGATGACCACAAATATTAATTTCCAAGATAAATTCTTCTTCATATTTTCTTAAATTAACACAAATCCATCTTTTGTGCAAATAATAAATTATCCTAAGCACCCTTAATTACTATTTTAAAAAAAGTTCGGCTAATTTGTGACTCCATAGCTACCAAAGTTTCATTAAACAGCCGGTGACTTTCGGTTTTGTATTCCACCAAAGGATCCCTGCCCCCATAAGCTCTTAACCTAACCGAATCTCTAAGATGTTCTAAAGCTTCAAGATGCTCCGTCCAAAAAACATCAATTGTTTTCAAAAAAACAAAGGTAATAATCTTGTGCAGATTTTCTTGCCCCTCTTTCTCCAATTTACTGCCGAAGGCTATTTCAGCCTCCTTGTAAAGCAAGTCAACAATCTCTTCTTTTTCTTGAAGTTTCCCAAGTTTGTCACGAAATTCTGCTGTAGTTGGGAAGATACTGCGTACGTCTTCGGCAATTTCTTCATAGTTAATAATCTCTGTAATATGAAAAGAGGCCACTCTTTCTAATTCTTTTTCAACTGTTTCTAAAATTAATTCCTTAAGCCCCTCAAAATCTCTATCTAAAACTTCTTTTCTTAGCAAATAAATTCGGCCTCGGTGTTTAGAAACAACATCATCATAGTCTAAAATATGCTTTCTTAAATCAAAATTCAACCCCTCCACCTTTTCTTGAGCTCTTTCAATCGCCCCTGACAAAATACCAGCGGATATAGGTTGATCTTCCTCTAATTTTAACAAATCCATCATTGATTTAATCCGATCACCCCCAAAAACCCTTAACAAGTCATCACTCAAAGAAATAAAAAATTGCGAAGAACCAGGATCTCCCTGCCTAGCTGTACGGCCTCTTAGCTGATTATCAATTCGCCTAGCTTCATGCCTTTCTGTGCCAATTACATGCAAACCACCTGCCGTTTTGACTAATTCAGCATCTTCTTGATTGGGGGGATTTCCGCCCAAAATAATGTCCACTCCTCTGCCGGCCATATTAGTCGCCACCGTCACTTGGCCATATCTTCCGGCTTGAGCAATAATTTGAGCCTCTCTTTCATGCTGTTTAGCGTTTAAAATCTCGTGCGGTATTCCTTCTCTTTTTAAAAATCGAGCTAAACGTTCATTTTTTTCAATAGAGGTTGTGCCCACTAAAACTGGTTGGCCTTTTTCGTGCCTTAGCTTGATATCTCTAACAATGGCTCTAGTTTTTGCTTCTTCGTTTTTGTAAACTATATCCGATAAATCTTCGCGAATGTTTTCTTTGTTGGTTGGCACGCTTACCACACCTAGTTTATAAACTTTATCAAATTCTTCAGCCGAAGTTAAAGCCGTGCCAGTCATCCCCGCCAATTTTCGATAAAAGCGAAAATAATTCTGGAAAGTAATTGTGGCTAGGGTTTTTGATTCAGCCTGAACTTGAACCTTTTCTTTGGCTTCCAAGGCTTGATGTAAGCCACCTGAATAACGCCTATCCGGTAAAATTCTACCAGTGAACTCATCTACAATCAAAATTTTACCATCCTTGACAATATAATCCCGATCTTTATGAAAGATAAATTGAGCCTTTAAAGCCTCCTCCAAGTGGTGCACAAAGTTAATGCCTTTATCTGTATAAATATTTTCAACCCCCAACATCTTTTCTACCTTAGTAATGCCTTCTTCAGTTAAAGTCACTACCCTCATTTTTTCATCAATATTAAAATCAGCGTTTTCTTTCAAAGCAGGAGTAATCTTAGAAAAATCTCCATACATTTTAGAAGACTCCTCGTCGGGTTGAGAAATAATCAAGGGTGTTCGGGCTTCGTCAATCAAAATAGAGTCCACTTCGTCAATCACGGCAAAATTAAACCCTCTTTGAACCATTTCGCTTTTGTTAAAAACCAAGTTATCCCTTAAATAATCAAAACCATATTCATTATTAGTGCCATAAGTAATGTCAGCGGCGTATGATTCAGCCCTTGAGCATTGTTTTAAAAAACTATCTTCTATTTTAAAATTCCCTACTAGGTCTCTTTTTTGATCTAAATCTAAATCCTCTAACTGGGGCTGGTAAAGATACGAAGCTTGATTAGTAATACAGCCAACCGTTAATCCTAAAGCCTGAAAAATTTGCCCCATCCAAACAGCGTCTCTTTTGGCTAAATAGTCGTTCACTGTTACCACATGCACCCCCTGGCCACTTAAAGCATTAAGAAAAATGGCTGGGGTAGCTGAAAGTGTTTTCCCCTCCCCTGTTTTCATTTCAGCAATTTTATTTTGGTGTAAAGCCAAAGAGCCAATTAGCTGAACATCAAAATGCCGTTGCTTTAAAGTTCTTTTAGCTGACTCTCTAACTAAAGCAAAAGCCTCTGGTAAGATACCATCTAAATCCTCGCCTTGTGTTAGGCGATTTTTAAAATCAGAAGTTTTGTCTTTGAGCTGTTGGCTAGATAGTTGCTCAAAATCTTTCTCCAAAGAATTGACCTGCCCCACAACCAACCGAGCCTTTTGAATAAACTTTTGATTAGGATCGCCAAAAATTTTAGTTAATAACCCCATATTAAAAACCTAAATACTGGATTTCTTCTTCCAAAATAATCTTAAATTTAGCTTGAACTTTTTGCTTGATTAAATTAATCAATTCTACCACATCCAAAGACTTCGCCGATCCGAAATTAACAATAAAGTTACTATGTTTTTCAGAAATTTGAGCCTCACCAATCCTTTGACCCTTTAAACTACACTGTTCAATTAATT
>JAPLWD010000080.1:1329-11912 GCA_026396775.1 Candidatus Gribaldobacteria bacterium | reverse complement strand
GTTTTTTCCAAAAGTTTTGGCAATATTTTCCACTTTCAGGATCATGGTTTCAAAGGTTTGAAGTTTACCAGTTCATGAATCGCCATTCCATTAGAGAGGGTCTTATGTTGTGCCCGAAGCTCGCCATTGCTAAGCCATTTAATTTCGTCGGCCATTAAAAAACTGATTGGCTTAGCACCAAAAACCGCCCGAGTGGTTCGCGGTAATTCAACTATTGATATTGCCGTAGATCAAGTGAAAGTAGGGGACATTGTGGTGGTTCGGCCGGGCGAAAAGATTCCGGTGGACGGAGTGATTACCAAGGGACAATCAGCGGTAGACGAGTCAATGTTAACGGGTGAGAGTATTCCCAAAGAAAAAAATATTGGCGACAACGTGATTGGTGCCACAATAAATAAGCACGGCAGTTTTGAATTTAAAGCCACTAAGGTGGGTAAAGAAACCGCTTTAGCTCAAATTGTTTGTTTAATTGAGGATGCGCAGGGTTCTAAGGCACCAATTCAGGCGGTGGCGGATAAAATTTCAGCTAAATTTGTGCCGATTGTTTTGATCTTGTCGGCTTTAACATTTTTAGTTTGGTTTTTTGTTTTAGGAGCTAGTTTAAATTTTGCTTTGATGGCGTTTACTTCGGTGATTGTGATTGCCTGCCCGTGTGCTTTGGGCTTGGCTACTCCCACCGCGATTATGGTGGGCACTGGCCGAGGGGCAGAAAATGGGATTTTGATTAAGGGCGGGGAGCCATTAGAGGCAGCTTGCAAGGTTAAAGCAATTGTGTTTGATAAGACGGGCACTTTAACTAAGGGCAAGCCAGAGGTTACCGACATTGTTGGAGTGGGAGTAGCAGATGAAGAAGAAGTTATTGCCTTAGCAACTAGTTTAGAAAAATTATCCGAGCACCCATTAGCTGAAGCCATTGTTAAATACGCTCAAGAAGAATCAATTATTACCAAGGAAGCGAGTAATTTTAAAGCTATTCCCGGATATGGCGTTGAAGGAATTATTAGTGGCAGTCAATATTATTTGGGTAATCGCAAGCTGATTATTGAAATTGCTGGGTTAAAAGTAGAAGGCATTGAAAGAAAAGTTGGGCGATTGGAAGAAGAAGGTAAAACTGTAATGATTTTAGCCTCAACTCAAGAAGTTTTGGGTTTGGTGGCGGTGGCTGATACTATTAAAGCAACATCAGCTGAAACTGTAATGGCTTTACAAAAAAAAGGCCTTGAGGTGTATATGATAACAGGGGATAACCAGCGAACCGCTCAAACTATTGCCAAACAGGCTGGAATAAGAAATGTTTTAGCGGAAGTGTTACCCCAAGACAAAGCGAATGAAATTAAAAAATTGCAAAGCACTGGTATTAAGGTGGCGATGGTGGGGGACGGCATCAATGATGCTCCTGCTTTAGCTCAGGCTGACCTAGGTATTGCGATGGGCAGTGGCACCGATGTGGCGATGGAGGCAGGGGGCATTGTGATAATTAAAGATGACTTGCGAGATGTGTTAACGGCTATTCAATTAAGCCATGAAACAATGGCCAAAATCAAACAAAATATGTTTTTTGCTTTGTTTTATAATATTTTGGGCATTCCGATTGCGGCTCGAGTTTTGGTGGGGCTAGGAATTGTTTTAAGGCCAGAGTTAGCTGGGTTGGCGATGGCTTTAAGCTCGGTTTCGGTTGTTTCGAACTCATTGTTTTTACGTGGCTTTAAACCAAACAAACGCAACTGGCTTTCCGCCATAGCCCCTTATGCTATGGCTATATTGTTCACCTTAATTTTCTTTTTATTTGCCACCTTAAGTAAGATGACCTAAAGACGAGTTTGAGTTTTCCACAGGGGGAGGGGTTGTGTAGAGTTTATTTAACTATATAATCATAGATACAATTTAATAAAATTATCATGAGAGCAGGGGAGGGACTGGCCCTTTGATCCTGCCAACAACCCTGTTAGCTGACAGCTAACGGAAGGTGTTAAATCCAGCTTTATTACATTCTTGTAATAAAGAAAGATAAAATGTCATTTTATCTTTCTTTGTTGTAGGAAAGATTTTTTTTATGATTGATGAGCCAAAAATCTACACCGTGGAAAGTGTGACTAACGGACATCCGGATAAAATTTGTGATCAAATTTCGGATGCCATTTTAGATGCTTGTTTAGAACAAGACCCAAAAAGCCGAGTGGCCATGGAAACTTTTGGTGGACATAACTTGATATTAGTGGGAGGTGAAATCACTTCGAAAGCCCAAGTTGATTTTAAAGCCATTGCCGGTGAAGTTTACCGTAAAATTGGTTATAACGATCCGACTAAATTTATTGCCAATGTGGTTTGTCAGTCTCCGGATATTTCGATGGGGGTTGATACAGGTGGAGCGGGCGATCAGGGCATTATGTATGGCTATGCCACTAATGAAACGGCTGAGTTTTTGCCTTATGGATTAACTTTGGCTCATAAGTTAGTTTATGGATTAGAAAGTTTGAGGCGAGAGGACGAATTAACTTTTTTAAAACCTGATGGTAAATCTCAAGTAACAATGGAAAATAAGTGTTTAAAAACAATTTTAATTAGTACTCAACACCAAGAGGGGATTTCACAGGATAAAATTAGACATAGCTTAATTGAAAAGTTAATTAAGCCTTTAGTGAGTGATTTAGCAGGGGTAGAAGTTTTAGTTAACCCAACCGGTAATTTTGTTTTGGGAGGATTTGCGGCTGATACAGGTTTAACTGGACGAAAAATCATGGTGGATACTTATGGTGGGCTGGCTCCCCATGGTGGCGGAGCATTCTCGGGCAAAGACCCCACTAAGGTTGATCGGTCGGCCGCCTATATGGCCAGATTTGTGGCTAAAAATATTGTGGCTAATGGTTTAGCTCAAAAATGTTTAGTGTCGGTGGCCTATGCCATTGGCCGAGCCCAGCCTGTGATGGTTGAAGCCTTAAACGAAAAAGGTGAAAGCTTAGCTGAAATAGTGAATAAAAATTTTGATTTTAGGCCCCAAGCTATTATTGAACGCTTAAATTTAAGGCGCCCCATCTACCAACAAACCGCCGCCTACGGCCACTTCGGCAAAGCCAGCCTCCCCTGGGAAGAAATTATCAAACTGTAAAAAATGAGCCAGCAAGTAAAATTAAAAAGACGGCAGTAGCCGTCTTTTGTCTTTTATAATAGCTGTGGATAACTCAATTTGATTTTCTAATTTTGTTCTATTAAAATAAGTTTATGACTTTACTTACTAAAAAACAAAAAAAGTTTCTTGATTATATTCAAGAATGTTTTGAAAAAAATGGATATAGTCCTTCGCACGAGGAAATAAGAAAGCATTTCAAATTGGCGTCGGTGTCAACCGTTAACCACTATATGCAGGCCTTGCAAGAAAAAGGTTATATTACTCGGGAAAAAAATATAGCCAGAGCTGTTAAAGTTGGCAAGCAGGAATCAAGTGTCAATATTCCATTTAAGGGCTATATTGCCGCAGGTGAGCCAATTGAAGCCATTGAAGAATACGAAACCACCACTGTGCCTCAAAATATGGTGGCTTCGTCAGGCGAGCATTTTGCTTTGGGCGTGAAAGGCAATAGTATGATTGACGAAGGTATTTTTGATGGAGACACAGTGATAATTCGCAAGCAAAATACGGTGGAAAATGGGGAAACAGCCGTGGCTTTAATAAATGGCAATGAGGTTACCTTAAAAAAGATTTTCAAAGAAAAAACCCGCATTCGCCTCCAACCCGCTAACCCCACCTTAAAGCCCCTGTATGTAAAGACCGTAATAATCCAAGGCAAAGTCATTAGCGTTTTGAGAAACTATAAAGAAATAAAAAAAGACAAAAGTATTTAATTTTGATATATTAAAATTAAAATTATGAAAAAGTTATCACTAAGAGAAAAATCAATATTGGCTGGTTTATATCTATCAAAGTTTGATTTTGAAGGTTTAAAATTTTTAGGATTTGATAACTTTACAGAAGCTTTCAATGTCATCGGTTTGGCGTTAGGGGTTAAGCCAATGTCGGTAAAAAATTATAGAGACGAATTTGATCCATTATTTCCCAACGAAAGACATGGCTGGCATAAACGTGAAATAAGGAAATATTGCAAAGATATTTACGATACTTTTCACGCTTTGAATTTGGCAGATTTCTCTTCCCTACTTAAAGATATTATTTACAAAAACCACGATTTAGATGTTTTAATGGAAGAAATTGCCAAGAGCGAGGGCGAAAAAGAAAGTTCGTTTGCTAAGCGGCTTATTACGGGGCAAGCAGCAGAACAATATTTTAAGGATAATTTTTTAAGCATTGATATTTTTAACGGATATAATTTTGAAGACACGACAAAATTTGGATGTGGTTTTGATTTTAAGTTGATAGCGGAAGAAAAAGAACGGTATTTTGGTGTTGAAGTGAAAGGACTTAATGAATTAAACGGCAACATTGCCATGACCAACAAAGAGCACACGGTTGCTGATTTTTTGAAAAATAGATACTTCATATTTGTAGTGAAAAATTTTAAGGAAAAACCTTTTCATCAAATTTATCAAGATCCGATAAATATTTTAAATTTTAATAGAATTGAAAATAAAATTACACAAATAAGTTGGAATACAGCTGTTTAATTATGACTATTTTTACAAAAAATAAAAAATATACGCTTGAAGAAATTGGCGATATTTGTGATGAGAATTGTTTAATTACTGTTGATTGTTTGAAAGATGAAAACATGGTTAGTATTGAGGAATATGAAAACGGGGAGCTTGGCGGAGAGTGTCTGTTTGAATTTCATAGAATTAGCGAAGATGTATTTAAGTTGACTTGGCAGGAAGAATCAAAGTATATGCCAGAAAAATATAGGTAAAAATTTGATATGAAGTACTTACTTTTTGTAAAGTTTAATACTGGCTTAATGCATAATGCTGTTCATGAAAAGTTGGAGCATGCTTTGGAGAGTGTTGAGCAACTTATAGAAAACGAAGATTTGGATATAAAGAATGAAAATTTGCTCAGCATTAGCGAGTTAAAAGATAGTTTAAATAAAAATAACGATTTTTGTGGCTATTTATCAAATGGCACATGGTTTCATATTCAACCCCAGAATGTTTTTGAAGTTGTAAAATAAAGAGAAATACTAACGATTTTTTTTCAATAAAAAAATAGAGATAAAATTATGGAAAACATTAGCCCAGAGATACAAAATTATATAGGCATATTAGAAAAAACCAATCAACAATTAAATCTTTGGTATAATCCATACGGGGTTATGATTGGAGTTTTGGCGATATTATTTACAGTGCTAACGATTGTGGCGGCTGTAATAATTTATCGCCAAAGTCGCGACTATAAAACTAAATTAAGGGCAGATAGGGATTTTTACAAAAATAAGATGGGTGAATTCTTAGATAGCCAAAAGAAAATAATAGAACAAAGAAATAAGACCGCCGAAGAGTTGTCACAAAAAATAGACGCCTCTTTAAGGGAGTATAAGAAAAAATTAAAAGAAAGCTCTAAAAAACAAAAGGAAGAAATTCAAGGGGCGATAGATAAGCTTGAGATGGAAAAATTAACTTTAAGAAAAGATATTGGTTTAACGGTTGCACCAAATTTTGACTATTCGTCAATTTCAACAATGGGTTTATCTAGAGTTCATAAATGTTCTTCGTGTGGTTTCGGTTTTTATATTGATACTGGTGTTTTTTCCGTCGCTCCTTTATATACTTATGGTTTGGGTGTTGGTGGTAGGACAGTCGTTTGTCCCAAATGTAAAAATGTAGAGAATATTTAATATATTTAGTCATAAGCGGAAGGGAAGGATAGGAAAACTTACCCGCAGTTTTAATTATGGGTAAACTAAATTTATGCCAAAGAAGATTTTTAAAATAAAAGAGGGGCGGTGTCCGAAGTGTGGGGAGGGGGAGTTTGTTAGTGAGCCGAATCAATATAATGTTTTAGTTTTTATGAATGATTTTAAGATTTTTTGTTGGGAGGGCGGGGTTGAGGTAGTTGCGTTTTAATATAAAGAGTTTATGGAGGACATTTCAAATTATCAACAAATTAAAGAAACAGCCGAAAAGTTTTATAAAGAGATAGGTCGTTTATTTTGCCCAGTATTTAACGAGCCAGTCATTTTTAATTCAGAGGGTTTTAATCATTTAATTTATAAAAAAGGAGGGGAGCGAGCCAAGGGCGACCAAATAACTAAGCTCAAGCTTTTGTCTCTTGCTAAAGAAATTGTTAGGGTTACAACTACCTACCAGGAATATGACGAAGGGCTTGTTTATACTCAAAAGAAAAAGTTTAAAAAGAAAGTGAATGAGTCGACCAGTGTTAAATACTGGGGGTTGGTAGCTATTATTAAAAATTGTCGTGTTAAGGTAGTTATTAGGCAAGTGGGTAATAGCCAAAAATATTTTTATAGTGTTATTCCAGCTTGGACTATTCGTTATTATAACGGTATAAAAATGATCTCAAATGCTAAAGGCGATTTATCGTTGGATTAAAACAAAAACACCGCTTTTAGCGGTGGCTTTGTTATGCCTGCCTTCAGCTTAGGAATTAGCCGAATAGGGCTGACGCCCCACAAGCACACTGTTATAGTAGCAAAAAAATAAGTATTTTGTCAAGGTAAAATTGTGAATAACTTATTGTGGAAAAATAAAAATATGAAGAAAATAAATAAGGGGGTAGTTATTTATCAGGCTAAATCGGGAGCCATTGAACTTCGGGGTGATTTTACGCACGAAACAATCTGGGCTAATCGTATGCAAATGGCTAAAATGTTTGGCGTGAATCCACAAGCAATTTCAAAACATATTCAAAACATTTATAAAGAAAAAGAGTTACAGAGAAGCCCAACTAGTTCTAAAATGGAACTAGTTCAAAATGAATCGGGAAGGAAGGTACGAAGAAGTATTGATATATATAATCTTGATATGTTGATTGCTGTTGGTTATCGGATAAATTCTGTTGTTGGCACTAAGTTTCGTCAATGGGCGACCAAAACACTGCGAGGGTATATTGTTGATGGGTATGCGGTTAACAAAAAACGAATTGCTACTAATTATGCACAATTTTTGAATGTGGTGGAGGATATCAAAAAGCTTTTACCGGCTGGATCGGCTGTTGAGGCTGGAGATGCGGTTGAACTAGTATCGCTTTTTGCTGATACCTGGTTGTCGCTGGACGCTTATGATCGAGACACCCTGCTAAAAGGGAAGCTCACAAAAAAGAAAGTTGAACTAACCGCCGAAAAAATTACCGATAACCTTGCTGAACTAAAAGCAGAGCTTCTGAAGAAATCTGAAGTAACTGATATTTTTGGCAAAGAAATAAGCAGGGGATCTGTGGCTGGGATTGTTGGTAATGTGATGCAGTCTTTTGGTGGCAAAGAATTATATGAAAGTGACGAAGAAAAAGCGGCTCATCTTTTATATTTTATAGTCAAAGACCATCCCTTTGTTGATGGCAACAAAAGAAGCGGAGCCTTTGCTTTTGTGTGGTTTTTAAAGCAAGCTAATATCTTAGATGTATCTAAACTTACTCCATCGGCCTTAACGGCCTTAACAATTCTAGTGGCTTGTAGCGATTCAAGAGATAAAGACAAGGTTGTAGCCTTAATTTTAAATCTTATTGCAAAAAAATAGCGTAGGGCAAAAAACAAACCACCATTGACAAAAGTGGTGATTTGTTTTCTAATATCGGAGCACTGGGAATCGCACCCAGCTCACAGGACCCCCAGCCCTGCATAATAACTGATATACTATGCTCCGTTATCTCTGTCCACACTTGGGGTGATAAGATAATTTCCTAAGGCTGTCTTAGGCAGGGGAGAGTTAGGCTTTGGAGAAGGCTTTGATGCACTTGGTGCAGGCTTTGACTCTTGTGCCTGAGAACTCTTGGTATTTTCTTTTGGTGGTGTTTTGAGGGACTGTAAGCCATTGCAAGTTTGGTTGCTTGCGAACTTTGGGGCCCGGGTTGTATTTGCCTCTTAATTTATTGAGCGTTCCGAACATTAATGATCCTTTACTACAGATTGAACAAGTTCTCATACTTAAATAAATTTTTAATTTTTAATTTTTAATTTTTGGATTAAGAAAGGAAAATTAAAAGTTTGATTGTTGATTATTAACAGTATTTGCGTATAATAAACTAAATTTATTAAAAATTCAATGGCTTTTGATGTTTTTACAATTGCGGGGGTTATCATTTTAATTTTTTCGGCGGTTTTGCACGAGGTGGCTCACGGGGCGATGGCCGATAGTTTGGGCGACCCAACCGCTAAAATGGCTGGGCGATTAACCTTAAATCCTCTGAAACACTTAGATTGGTTTGGCTCGGTAATTTTGCCGATTTTACTAATTGCAATGAATAGCCGAGTTTTTTTGGCTTGGGCTAAGCCGGTGCCTTTTAATCCTTATCTATTAAGAGATCAAAAATGGGGTCCAGCTAAAATTGCGATTGCTGGCCCTTTATCTAATTTTGCGATTGCTTTAGTTTTTGGGTTGCTGTTGCGTTTTTGGCCGTTGGGAATGTCGGAATTTTCATTTAACTTAGTGCAAATTTTTGCTTTGGTGGTAATTATCAACTTAAGCTTGGCAGTTTTTAATTTAATGCCAATTCCACCTCTGGATGGATCGCATATTCTTTTTTCGTTGATGCCCAGAAGCTGGGAGCAAGTGAAGATTTTTTTAATGGGTTATGGCAGTATTTTACTTTTGATTTTTGTTTTTTTTTTTTTTGTTTTTTTTTCTTCGATTGTGAGCACTTTATTTCGTTTAATTGTAGGTGCTTCAATTACTTAGTAATTGAGATTGCTTCGTCGCTCTGTTTACTAACAGAGTTCCTCGCAATGACAGGGGGTTGAAAAAAGGTCGCGAGCTAATTTTAATTTATAAAGTTTAAGAATAAGATGAAGATTTTAAAGGCTTTGGGTTTGGGGGCTTTAATTTATGTGGTGGCCTTTATGGTGATTTCAGTTTTTATTGGCTTTAAGGTTCCCACGGATAGTTTATTGGTAAAAACGATTACTCTTTTAGCTGTTTTGATTACGATTATCTTATCAGCTATAAGCCTTAAAGCTAATTCCATTAAAGAGGCTTTGAGTTATAGCTTTATTTGGGTAATGGTGAATTTCGTTTTAGATATTTTGGTTACTACTCGTTTTGCTGGCTGGGGATTTTTTGGACAATGGAATATTGTTTTGGGCTATCTCTTAATTTTAATAGCCCCACTTTTAGCGGTTAAAAAACAATAAATTATTTTTGATTAATTATTTTAATAGTAAGGATAAAATTCTAGTAATGGGGGGATTGATATTTTTTGGTGTTTATGAAAGGATAACAGAAGTAGCAACATTTTGATTTTGGCGAGATTAAAACTTAAGTTTGATAAGGGAGGAGAATAAGAATGGCAGAAAAAGATTTGCTCGTTAGGATTCCAGAAAAGTTAAAAGAGGAAATTCTTAGTCGGTTTGACGAGAAAAATAGCGCTGGGCAGAGTGAACCGATTATAGGCGTTTCTTGTTGTTTATGTGTCATCCACCAAGGTATTTGTGACGGATGCCCTTTTTCTTCTTGGAGTACCAGTTGTAGTGGAGGTTGTATAAACTTCCTAAATAAATTTTTAAGCGTAGGTTGGGATAAGATCTTATGTCTTAGATTTAATAAGGTTTCTTGGTTTAAGGAGAACGATCAGGAGGCTAGGGCGTTATTAAATAAGATAAGAGAGATTTTAAATGATCCAACAAAAATACGATGGGTTTAAGACTAATCTCTATATTTTGTGTCAACTGTGTAATGCACTATATAAGGAAGAGCGCAAATATACAGTTGACACATTTATTTTAATTTGTTAAATTAACTATTGACATTCAATGAACGGAAAGTTCAGATTTATTTTTATTTTAAAAATAGTAAATTCAGTTTAACATGCCAACAATTCAACAATTAATTAAAAAGCCCAGAAAAAAAGTGGCGACTAAAATCAAAATGAAAGCTTTGAGCTATGGTTTTAATGTTTTAAAAAACCGACCGAGTGATTATTTTTCACCTTATAAAAGAGGAATTTGCTTAAAAGTTTTTACCGTTACTCCTAAAAAGCCTAATTCGGCTTTACGAAAAGTGGCCAGAGTTAAATTGTCTAGTGGCAAGGAAGTTACTGCTTATATTCCTGGAGAGGGGCATACCTTACAAGAGCACTCGATTGTTTTAGTGAGAGGGGGTAGGGTGAAAGATTTGCCTGGGGTTAGATATCATATCGTGAGAGGGCACTTGGATACTTCGGGTGTGGAAGGTCGCAAGAGAAGCCGTTCTAAATATGGAGCCAAGATGGCTAAGAAAGATAGCTAAACAATAATAAATATTTTTTATGGGAAATAAGTATAAACCAGTGAGAATTGAACCCGATGCTATTTTTAGTAATATAATGGTGGCTAAATTGATCAACCATATTATGCAAGGGGGTAAAAAAAATACTGCCAGAAACATTGTTTATGGGTCTTTTGAAATTATTAAACAACAAACCAATAAAGAACCAATTGATATTTTTGAAACTGCTTTAAAGAATGTGATGCCTCAAATTGAGGTTAGGC
>JAPLWD010000080.1:0-1315 GCA_026396775.1 Candidatus Gribaldobacteria bacterium | reverse complement strand
GGTTAAAGAAAAAAGATCGGTTAGTTTAGCCAGGAGGTGGTTAATTGACGCTGCCAGAAGCAAAAAAGGTAAGCCTATGGCTCAAAAGTTGGCTCACGAGCTAACGCAGGCCGCCAACAACGAAGGCGATTCTATTAAAAAGAAAATTAATGTTCACAAAATGGCTGAAGCCAACCGGGCTTTTGCCTACTTAGCAAGATAGTTTTAAGATGACCTTTAATGGGTCGTCTTTTGTTATTATTTAATATGGCACGAACTTATTCAATTGAACAAACTAGGGATATTGGGATTATTGCCCACATTGATGCTGGAAAAACGACTGTGTCCGAGCGGATTTTGTTTTATACCGGGCTTTCACACAAAATTGGCGAGGTGCACGAAGGCTTAGCCGTAATGGATTGGATGGAGCAAGAAAGAGAGCGAGGCATTACTATTACTTCAGCTGCAACTACCTGTCACTGGACAGCTCGGCACTGGAAAGGGGAAGAAGATTTAAATTGTTGGCTAAACTTAATCGATACTCCTGGGCATATTGATTTTACAGTGGAGGTGCAGAGGTCTTTGAAGATCTTGGATGGTGCGGTGGTAGTTTTTGATGGAGTGGCAGGGGTTGAGCCTCAGTCTGAAACAGTTTGGCGACAAGCCGACAATTATAGTGTGCCAAGAATTTGTTTTATTAACAAAGTTGATAGAATGGGAGCAAGCTTTGACAAGGGATTAGAAAGTATCCATCAAAAATTAACTCCTAACGCTGTAGCAGTTCAGATCCCTATGGGCGAAGAAGAAAATTTTAAGGGAGTGGTTGATTTAATCACCCAAAAGGCGGTTTATTTTGAAGGTGATTTTGGCCAAAATATTACTGAAAAAGAGATTCCAGAAGAATTTAAAGCTAAAGCTCAAGAAATGCGTCATATTTTGATTGAAAAAGTGGCTTCGGAAGATGATGTGTTAATTGAAAAGTTTTTAGCAGGGACAGAAATATCCATTCAGGAGATTAGACAAACTTTAAGAAAGGCGGTTTTAAATAATAAATTAATTCCGGTTTTTTGTGGTTCAGCTTTAAAAAACAAAGGCGTGCAATTACTTTTAGATGGCGTTTGTGATTATTTGCCAAGTCCAGCTGATTTGCCACCGGTTAAGGGCACTGATCCTAAAACTAGTGCCGAGTTATTTAGAAAGCCAAGCGATGATGAGCCGTTTGCAGCCGCTATCTTTAAGGTTGCTTCTGATCCTTTTGTAGGGTCGTTAAACTACTTACGAGTTTATTCGGGTAAGTTGAGTAAAGGCTCTTATGTTTTGAATTCTACCACTGGAG
>JAPLWD010000029.1 GCA_026396775.1 Candidatus Gribaldobacteria bacterium | reverse complement strand
TTTATCTATAGCTCTATTCTTTATGGAAATAAAACAAAAATTTTTGGCGATTATTCCGGCCAGAGGGGGGTCTAAGCGGATTCCGAAAAAGAATATCGCTCTTTTGAATGGTAAACCTTTGATTCAATATACAATTGAGGCGGCTTTAGCGAGCCGTTATTTGGATAAAGTGGTGGTTTCCACTGACAGTGAGGAAATTGCACAGATTGCCAAAAACTTGGGAGCTCAAGTTCCTTGTTTGCGTCCACCGGAGTTGTCGGGAGATAATGTTTATACTTTACCGGTTTTACAACAGATGGTAGCTTTTTTAAAAGAACAAGAAAATTATCAGCCTTGGGCGGTTTTAACCTTACAGCCCACTTCGCCTTTAAGAACAGCTAAGCACATTGACGAAGCGATTGAATTATTTTTAGCTGATCCCTTGGCCGATTCTTTGGTTTCGGTGGTTAAAACTCCCCATAATATGACACCTGAATCCTTGATGAAACAGGAAGGGGCGTATTTAAAAAATTATTTAGCTCAAGACAAGTTAGTTTTACGGAGCCAAGACAAACCGACTTATTATGCTCGTAATGGCGCAGCTATTTATATTACCAAAACTGAACGCTTAAGTGAGTATATTTTTGGTGGCCAGATTTTACCCTATCTAATGTCGGCAATGGACAGTTTTGATATAGATACTTTGGAGGATTTAAATTTAATTGAGTTCTTGATGCATGGGAAAAATTAAACTTACCAATCTTAATCCAACCGATACAAAGGGGGGGGCGTCTTTGGCAGGTTACCATTTACATAAAGTTTTATTGGGCGATTCGGAAATTGATTCGGTTTTGTTGGTGGATGAAAAATATACTCAAGATCGCGAAGTCATTAAATTTTCTAATTTTTTTTTACGCCAAGTTGAGAGGGTTTTAAATAAATTAGGTTATCTAACCGGTTTATTATACTTGATGAGCGTGAATTGGTGGCCTTTACTTTGGAATAAACGAGTTAAAGAAACGGATATTTTTTTGATCCGAAATCTTCACGGTGGGTTGTTACCATTTTGGTTACCGAAATGGCTAAGCAAGAAAGCGCCGGTAATTTGGCGCCTGCCCGATATGTGGCCTTTGACTGGGCATTGTTGCTATGCCTATAGTTGTGAGAAATGGAAAAAAGAATGCTGGCGATGCCCTTTGCTAAGCGATTATCCTGCCATTCTTTTTGACACCACTAAAACCTTATTCCGTTGGAAAAAAGCTTGTTATGCTAAGACTAATCTCTATTTGGTGGTTCCTTCCAAATGGATGTTTGAAAA
This sequence comes from Candidatus Gribaldobacteria bacterium, assembly GCA_026396775.1. Classification (GTDB taxonomy): domain Bacteria; phylum Patescibacteriota; class Minisyncoccia; order Minisyncoccales; family CG1-02-41-26; genus JAPLWD01. The sequence goes on along the minus strand of JAPLWD010000029.1, from coordinate 2,563 downwards.
TTTACAGCAAAGCCCAATTTTAAATCAGTTTCCTCGTTTTTTAATCCCTATTGGGGTTGATGCTGAAAAGTTTCAACCGCAAGTGAAAAATGATAAGTTAACCCTCTTGGTTATTTCTGGGTCTTTAAAAGATAAAAGAAAGGGTGCTTTGCTTTGGCCTTCAATCTTAAAAAAGCTGGATAAAGCTTTAGGGGAAAAAGCTTTATCGGTAGACATTTGGTGGGCAGGCACCAAAGATTTAGAAATTGGTAAATTTTCTAACATTAACAATATCTTTTTAGGACATTTAAAAGAAGATCAAATGCCTCAATATTACGCCAAAGCCCACTTACATATCTTGCCTACCTTGGCGGATAACTTGCCCAACACTATTTTGGAGAGTTTAGCTTGTGAAACTCCCGTAGTGGTTTTTGATGTGGGGGGTTGTTCGGACGCTGTGTTGCATTTAAAAACTGGCTATCTGGTGGATCCATTTGAAGTAGATGATTTTGTGAGGGGTATAATGTATTTTTTGGAAGACTCTGGGAGAATAGCTGAATGTGGTACAGCTGGTCGAGCGTTGGTTCAGCAAAATTTTACAATGGAAAGACAAGCTGAACTTTATAAAAAGTTGATTCAAGATATCTATCTTAAAAAAATATGATAGACCGTAAATCTAGCTCTCCGTTAGTTTCAGTGATTACAGTGACTTTGAATAGCGTCAAAACTTTAGAAAAAACTATTCAAAGTGTTTTAGCTCAAACCTACCCCTGTATTGAATATATAATTGTTGACGGAGGTTCTTTAGATGGCACTTTAGAAATAATTAAAAAATATGAAAGCAAGATAACTTATTGGATTAGTGAAAAAGATAGTGGGATCTATCAGGCAATGAATAAGGGGATTAAACAGGCTAAAGGCGAATGGATTCATATTTTGAATTCGGATGATTACTATACAACCCCCAACGCTTTAAGTGATTTCATACAAAGAGTTAAAAGTGATCAGAACAAATTTTACTATGGTACGATGTATCTAGAAAATGAAAATGGCAAAAGAACGGTGCAAAAGTATCCTTTTAATTGGTTAAACTACTGGAAGCTTTATTATTCAGCTTACATTGCTCATCCCACTTTATTGGTTAACCAAGAACAATATCAACAAATTGGGCTATACGATGAGTCGTTTAAGATAGCCGCTGATCACGATTTAATTTTACGGCTGTGTAAAAAATATCGGGCTCAATTTTTGGATGTGCCCTTAACGGTGATGAGCTTGGGCGGAGCGAGTGCCAAAGATAATCGAAAAACTTTTAATGAATTTAAAAGAGTTACTATTAAAAATGGTTTGCCGATTTGGTTAGCCGAAATAATTTTTAGGTTTAAAGTTTGGAAATTATATGTGTAGAATAACGGGTTTTTGGGATTTAAATTATAGGGGCGATTATGGCTTGGAAACAACCGTAGATAAGATGAATCAAACTTTAAAGCACGGGGGCCCCGATGAGCAAGATTTTTACGTAGATAATCAACGGCATTTGGCTTTGGCGAGTTGTCGTTTGGCTATTTTAGATTTATCACCCCTAGGTCATCAGCCGATGTTTTCGGACGATAGAAAAATTAGCTTAGTTTTTAATGGCGAGATTTATAATTTTGAGGAAGTTAAGCGGGAGTTAGAGGGCTTGGGTTTTAATTTTAAATCGCACTCTGATACCGAAGTAATCATTAAGGCTTATCAAAAATGGGGGATTGCTTGCTTGGAAAAGTTTAGAGGAATGTTTGCCTTCGCTTTATTTGATCAAAACTTGGAAAAATTATTTATTGTGAGAGATCGGGTTGGAGTTAAGCCGTTGTATTATTTTTGGGATAAAAACTTACTAATGTTTGCTTCTGAAACCAGAGCATTTCATCAGCATCCTCTGTTTAAAAAAGAAGTTAATCCAGATGGAGTAGCCGCTTTTTTTCAATTTGGCTACATACCCTACCCGCTGTCAATTTGGCAAAATGTTCAGAAGCTAGAGCCTGGTTGTTATCTGACTTTTTCGATTCAAGAGGGATTAAAAATACAAAGGTATTGGGATTTACAGGATTATTATTTGAAAGGGCTAAGCGATTCAAGCCCAATTAGTCGAGAACAGGCTTTAATCCAGCTAGAAGAAGTTTTAACCGACTCTTTTAAATTAAGATTGGTTTCGGATGTGCCAGTGGGTATTTTTTTAAGCGGGGGGATTGATTCTAGTATTGTCACGGCTTTACTTCAAAAAGAAATGAAAAACCCTTTGCGAACATTTACGATTGGCTTTGGTGATCAGGAATATGATGAAGCAAGATATGCCAAAGAAATTGCTAAGTACCTTGGAACTAATCACACTGAAATGGATTGCACTCAAAAAGAAGCCTTAGAAATTGTGCCGAGTTTGCCCGAAATTTATGATGAGCCTTTTGGTGATTCTTCGGCGGTACCCACTTTTTTAATTTCTAAATTGGCTCATTCCCAAGTAAAAGTTGTTTTATCGGGTGATGGCGGGGACGAGTTTTTTGCTGGTTATGATAAATATTGGAACGCTAAAATATTGCAAGCCTTA
>JAPLWD010000042.1:1790-3070 GCA_026396775.1 Candidatus Gribaldobacteria bacterium | reverse complement strand
GTCGTTCATTGTGATAGTCATATACCCCAATGATAATGATTCACACACTAACGCACAAATGGGCCAGTTCAGGCTCATTTTGCGTTAGAAAGGGGTTTCATTTCACACGCATTCTGTATTATACAAGACTTCGCATTGCTTAAGAAAGGGTTTTTTGTTAAGATAAATCCAATGTGGCATGAACTACAAGTGTTTTTATTAGCGATGACACCGGTGGGGGAGTTAAGGGTGGCCATTCCGGTGGGTGTGGGGGTTTATCATTTAAACTGGTTTTTAGTGTTTTTATTGGGCGTTTTGGGTAATTTGGTGCCTGTAGCTTTACTTTTATTATTTTTTAATCCGGCCTCTAAATATCTCTCAAAAAAGTTTCGTTTTTTTAAAGATTTTTTTATTTGGTTGTTTGAACACACTAAAAAAAGACACCAAAAAGCCATTAACGAATATGGCTGGTGGGGCTTAATGGTTTTTGTGGCTATTCCGTTGCCAATGACTGGAGGGTGGACAGGCTCGCTAATAGCCTTTATGATGGGAATGAAATTTAAACGAGCATTTTCGGCCATTGGAGTGGGAGTGGTGGTGGCAGGTCTAATTGTTACTTTGGTAGTTAAAACAGGTTTAGTTATAGAACAATATCTTGGTTGGCAAGTTTTAACCCTTATATTATTGTTAGCAAGTTTAGCTTGGATTTTTTCAAAAAGTTTTAAATATCAAAAAAATGGCTAATTTGGTTTTGTATCGTAAATATCGGCCGAAAAATTTTAGTGAAATTGTGGGTCAAGGGCCCATCATTCAAACTTTAAAAAATGCTGTTTTAAATGAGTCTTTAGCGCACGCTTATTTATTTTGTGGCTCAAGAGGTTGTGGTAAAACCAGCTTAGCGAGAATTTTAGCTAAGGCTATCAACTGTCAAAACCGAAAAGCTAATCAAGCGGAGCCTTGCAACCAATGTGATTCTTGCTTAGAAATTGCCCAAGGTAAATCGATGGACTTAATTGAAATAGATGCGGCTAGCAATCGGGGCATAGAAGAAATTAGAGAGCTGAAAGAGGGGATTCGCTTTCGCCCGGTTAAGTCTAAGTATAAGGTGTTTATTATCGATGAGGTACATCAATTAACTAAAGAAGCGGCCAACGCTTTATTAAAAACCCTAGAAGAGCCACCCGAGCACGCTATTTTTATTTTAGCCACCACTGAATTAAGCAAAATGATTCCCACGATTTTGTCGCGTTGTCAGCGGTTTGGTTTTCATCAAATTCGTTTGCCCGAAATGGTAGCTAGGT
>JAPLWD010000042.1:0-1780 GCA_026396775.1 Candidatus Gribaldobacteria bacterium | reverse complement strand
GCTAGGTTAAGCCATATTTTAGATCAAGAGAAAATAAAGTACGAAAAGCCTGCCTTAGAATTAATTGCTTTAGCCAGTGGGGGAGCTTTAAGAGACGCTGAAAGCCTATTAGATCAAGTGGTGAGTTTTGTAGGGCAAGATGGCAAAATCGAAAAAAAAGAAGTGCAAGTTATTTTGGGCTCGGCTGATCTTAAAACAATTTTACAGTTTTTACATTTTTTAAACCGCAAACAAGCCAAGGAGGCCATTGAATTAATCAATGCCATTATTTATCAATCGGTGGACTTAAAAGAGTTTGCTAAAATGGCGATTGGGCTGTTGAGGGAGGTGCTGTTTTTAGCGTTGGATTTTGAGTCACAAAGCCCCCTGTTGCTGTCTTTAACCGAAACTGAGCTAGTAGACTTAAAGGGGCTGGCTGTGGCTTTTTCGCCAGTTGAGTTAAAAAGGATTACCGAGATTATTATTGAGGCTGAAAACAAGATGAAATACGCCTCAATTTTACAATTACCCCTAGAGCTAGCCATTATTGAAATTTGCACCGAAAATAGGTAGTATAAAAACTATTGCAGTTAGCCCCTTTCGCTTGCATCATTAGAACTAAGATGATACAATAATATTGTATATATCGTGGTTCATATGATTCAAAAAACCAAAGAAAAAGAAAAAGCTATAAGGCTTAGGAAAATGGGTTATTCATACAGAGAGATTCTAGAGGAAATACCGGTGGCTAAGTCGTCGTTATCTCTGTGGTTAAGGAATGTTGGTTTAGCTAAAGAGCAAAAACAAAGATTGACTGAAAAAAAATTAGCCTCTGCTTTAAGGGGCTCGTTAAAACGACAACAAGAGAGAATTGAAAAAACGAAAAAGATAAAAGAAGAGGCTATAGGGGAAGTCGGAAAGTTAACTGAGCGAGAATTATGGCTAATAAGCGTTGCTTTGTACTGGGCAGAGGGCACTAAGGAAAAAGAAATAGGTGGTAGAGTCAAAACTGGTAGAGTAAGGATAAGTAACTCAGATCCCTTTTTGGTAAAGGTTTTCCTAAAATGGTTATTAGACATCTATAAGATACCTAGGGCGCGGATTTACTTTAGAATTTTTCTTCATGAAACTTCACGCCATAGACTCAACGAAGTGCAGAAGTATTGGAGCACAGTTACTGGATTTCCGCTTAATTGTTTTAATCTTGTTACTTGGAAGAAGAATCTAGTTAAAACCAAGAGGAAAAATATTGGAGAGAATTATTTTGGCTTAGTAGACATTGGCGTGAGAGAAAGTACAAATTTAATTCGTAAAATTGCAGGCTGGGTTGAAGGTATCCATAAAAATTTATAAGTAATAAATTGCCGGGTCGTCTAACGGTAGGACGTCTCCCTTTGGAGGAGAATACTCTAGGTTCGAATCCTAGCCCGGCAGCCAGCACACCCCACTTATGTAAAGTAAAAAAGTGTGGTGTAGTATAGAAAACAAGGAAGCTTAGTTGAAAAACTAGGCTTTTTTGTTGCCATTTTACTCCATTTATTGCTTTTTGAGGCAATTTTACCCACCTTGTAATTACTAAAACCTTTCGCCTATCTTTAAACCAAAGCCAGCCATTCTGAACCACTATCGGGATAGAACCTAAAAGTTGAGAAAGAAAAATACCATCTTTTTTGATAAAACACAGTATTTTCTAATCAACATATGCGTGTGAAATGAAAGAAGTGAATTCAATCATTTCTTGAGGTAAATGTTTAAAGTTTTTAAATAATTCTTCTTTAGATTTTTGCATTTTTTCAGCGAA
>JAPLWD010000078.1 GCA_026396775.1 Candidatus Gribaldobacteria bacterium | reverse complement strand
TTACCTAACGAGATTATTGGCAAAGGCTCCAACGTGGCTTTTGCCAGCACTATCGCTAGGCAATTTTTAGAAAACAGTCAGATTCCCTTGAATAAAGTGGTGGTTTCTTCATTTGATATTGATACTAAAATTTTTCCGCAATATTTCTTGTGTGTCACTTATCATTATTTGACCGAAAAAGATCCCCAAAGAGTTTCTTATCAGCCCATACCCGTTTATCATAATAACATTTGGGAAGCTCCAGCTTTAACTAGAGTGGTAGCTACCTCAAATAGTTTTTGGCAAATGATGCAACAAGAACGGCCCGAGCAATTAGTTACTTATTCTTCGCACTCCATGTCGGCTGTAGCTTTTTTTGATGTGGTTTATCCAAAAAATATTGTAGCGGACGATTCTAGAATATTTTGGAAACTATTTTTTAAATATGGGGGAGATTATCGGGTGGTGCCTTTATTTTACCCAGTTTCAATGGATGTTTTGGCAGCCGAAAATTTTTATAAAACTATGGTTAATCAGTACAAGCAACAAAGAAGATGGGCTTGGGGCTGTGTGGAAATTCCTTATATTATTTTTAATTTTTTGAAAAATAAAAAAATCTCTTGGCGTAAAAAGATTTTTTCTTCGGTTGTTTCTTTGGAGGGTTTTTGGGCTTGGGGTTGCGCCTCAATTTTAATTTTAATTTTAGGTTACTTACCAGTTTTTTTAGGTGGAGCGAAGTTTAATATCACAATTTTGTCGTATAACTTACCTCGTTTAACCAGCTTTATCATGCTTTTTGCAATGATGGGGATGCTGGTAAGTGCCTTATTGGGAATTTTGTTTTTACCCCCTCGACCTAAAAAAACAAGTCGGTTTAAAGTGGTCTTTTTTGTGTTGCAGTGGGCGTTTTTACCGATTACATTATTGATTTTTGGTTCTTTCCCAGCTTTAGATGCTCAAATTCGTTTAATGCTGGGTAAATATCTGGGATTTTGGGCCACCCCAAAAATTCGCAAGAGTTTGTAACTTATTCTAGATGGATTTTTTTGCCGAATCTTTTAACCCGCTCTCCCAAGAGGGGGAATTTTTTTAGTTGGGGGGAGAATTGTAAAATTTCTTTGGCTGATTCTCGCACTTTCTCCACAAACGGCAAGTGTTTTAATTGCTCCATGGCTAAATCGGGGATGCCCCATTGTTTGGCGCCGAATAAACTGCCTGGCCCTCTAATTTCTAAATCTTTTTCAGCTAGTTCAAAACCATTTTTAGCTGTTACTAGTGCTTTCATTCGGGCTTGGGTGGCTTGAGCCGATGATTCAGTGAATAATAAACAATACGATTGCAAATCGGATCGGCCCACTCGGCCTCGAAACTGATGCAATTGGGCTAAACCAAATCTTTCAGCGCCTTCAATCATCATTACCGTGGCTTGGGGAATATCCACGCCCACTTCAATCACGGAAGTAGCCACTAAAATTTCAATCTTTTTATTTTTAAACTGTTGCATTATTTTATCTTTTTCTTTGGTTTTCATTTTGCCGTGTAACATTCCCACTTTTAAATCTGGAAAAATTTCTTTAGAAAGTTTTTCGTATTCTTCTTTAACAGCCTTCGCCTCGCTCCAAGGGGTTTTGGGTTTTAACTCGGAATTTTCGGTTTTAGGCGGTTCAATGCGAGGGCAAACCACAAAAACTTGTTCACCCTTTTTAACCAATTGTTTAATAAAGCAATAGGCTTCTTGGCGATCAGTGGGGGCAATAATTTTGGTGATAACTGGTTTGCGGCCTTGAGGCATTTGATCTAATACTGATAAATCTAAATCACCGTAAATGGTTAAAGCTAGGGTACCGGGAATGGTGGTGGCTGGCAGTGAAAGCAATTGGGTGATTAAACTGTCAGCTCCTTTTTTGTTGGCTACTAGGCGGGAGCGCTGTTCTACGCCAAAACGATGTTGTTCATCAATGATTACCAAGCCCAGCTTGCCAAATTTAACCTTATCTTGGATTAAGCTATGGGTGCCAATCAAAAAATCAATGCCCACTTCTAAGTCTTTAGTTCGTGGGTTTATTTTGCCTTTGGCTTTTTCTAAAATTTTACTTCGAGAAATTTCTAAGGTGTCGGGAATATACCCATCCTTGCTTTCATGCCCTAATTTTTGGCTGATAATTTTATCATCTTTGCCGGTTAATAAAGCGATTTTAATTTTAAAGGGTTTTAATAAGCGAGCCACGCTTTGGAAATGTTGCTTGGCTAAAATTTCGGTGGGTGCCATTAAAGCTGCCTGATAGCCATTTTTAATGGTGTTTAAAGCGGCCATTACTGCTACCACGGTTTTACCCGATCCCACATCGCCCTCTAAAAGGCGTGACATCGGACGGGTTTTTTCTAAATCTTTAAAAATTTGATAAGCACATTTTCGTTGGCTGTCGGTTAACTTAAAAGGTAAAGAATCTACAATTTTTTTAGTTAATTCTAAGTTAAAAGGTAAACAGGGAGATTTTTCTTTGTTAAGCCTGTATCTTTGTTGTAAAACTACCAGTTCAACTAAAAAGAGTTCTTCAAACGAAAATCGTGTTTTGGCTTTTTGGGCTTGCTCTTGATTATCGGGGAAATGAATTTGCCACAAAGCCGTAGAAACCGGCATTAAATTTTCGCCTTGTAAAATTGAGTTAGGTAAAATTTCAACCATTTGATTGCTAAAGGTTTGTAATAATCGATAAATAGCGCTTCTGAACCACCGCGAAGGTAAGCCGGCGGTTTCGGGATAGATTGGCACTAGTCGACCAGAATGGATGCTAGACATTTCGATATTTTGAGATGGCGAGCTATCGAGTTTTTCGTAAACAGGGTTGGATAGATAAAAGCCATTTTTGCTAACCACGGCTTTGCCAGCTGTTGTAATAAAATCTCCCGCCTTTAATGATTTAATTAAGTAGGGTTGACCAAACCAAACAATTTCAATTGCTCCGGATTCGTCTTGTAACACCGCTTGAGTTAAAGACATTTTCTTTTTCCAAGTTTGTTGGGCTTTAATTTCTAAAATTTTACCTTGCACGGTACAAAGCTGATTGGGTTTAATTCGGCTAATTGGCACAATTTGTGAAAAATCTTCGTACCGGGTGGGGAAGTAAAACAAAAGATCTTCCATGGTTTCAATTTTCAGCCGTTGCAGTTTTTTAAATAAAATAGGACCAACGCCTGCTAAATATTGAATTGACGAATCAAGTTGCATATAGCTTTAGTATAACTAGATTAGGTTTAAATCTCAAATTTTAGATAGCTCATAAAACCATTCTGTCATTGCGAGCGAGTCCCAAGGGGCGAGCGTGGCAATCTCGTAGTCCCAAAGATTGCTTCGTCGACCACCCTGCTGGGTGGTCTCCTCGCAATGACAAGGGGATATTATGCTACCTGTAAGTTATGCACACCTATTGCAAGTTTATTTTTGGTCTATAATAAATCAATAGCTTAATTTAACTTTAAGTCCTTAAAAGGTCGGATTTGTTTTTGTTAGTTTTTCTCTTTATTATTGATCAATAAAATTGCTGGTTTCTAAATAATTTTAGGTATTTAAAAACTAGTCTTTTTATCTTTTTTAAAAATGCAATTTAAAAAATATCTTTTCTTTTTTGTTAGTTTGGGTGTTTTAGTTTTAGGGGTGGCAGTAGTTTCGGCTGTTACCACTATTAACTCCAATGTTTCTACTGGGGATATTACGGTTACAGGGGCAGCTGGCATAACTGGTGCCGTGACGGCTGGTACTTTGGCTGTTGGCACTGGAGGAACAGTTGTAACTAAAATGATTTGCACAGCCACTACTACTGATTGGGCGGCTTTTTCGGTTTCTTCGCATTGCCAATGGGGCACCACCACTATGACTGGTTTAACTGCTAGTGCTGATGGGGGTTGGGGCGTGTTTGTTTCTCCTGTAGCTACAACCAGTGGAATTAGCACTGTTGGTATTGGTATAAGTGTTATGGCTTATCCAACCTCTACGAATGTGGTAGAAATAAAGGTTTGTGATTCTTCTAGCACTGACGCTACTAACTTGCCTGCTCAACGCTACGAAATTTGTGCTATTAGTCACTAACTTTAAGTTTTTATTCTTAACTGCTTAAAAATAATTATGGTTAAATATTTTAAGAGATACCTAGTAGCAGTTTTAGCGGTTTTTGGTTTAATGGGAGGCGTTAGTGCTTTAGCGGCAAGTTATAATGATGTTCAATTTACGGCTGATACAACTATTAATCTTAGCGGATTAGGCATTAACATTACTGTGTTGAATGGAGCTAAAGTGAATAGTTTCACCGTTGGAGCCAGCACCATCACCGTTGTTTTAGCTGGAGATAGTAATGGATATTCTAACATTACTTTTGATTCAGCTAGTAAATATGAGATGAGTAGTGATGACGGAGCCAAAGCGGTTTGCGGAGGCAGTGGAAGCACCTTAACCTTTACTATCGGTGACATCACAACTAAAACAATTATAATTTCTCCTAGCACTAGCGTGCTAACTTGTTCGGGTTCAACTGATACTTCGGGTGGCACCCCTCTTATAAGTGGAGGAGGTGGGTCTTCTAATTATCAAGTCCCTGACTCCTCTGCATCAGCCTTGCAAGCTCAAATCAACCAACTTCTGGCACAGATAGCTGGTTTGCGAGTTCAATTGGGAGGAAGTGCAGGAGCCTCGCAAGCGGTGGCCTTTATCAAAGATTTGCTGATTGGATCTAAGAATGACCCAGACATTAAGAGATTGCAGGGCTTCTTGATTTCTAAGGGCTATTTAAGGGCAGGCTTTGATACTGGAAATTATCTTGGGATGACAACTTCGGCTGTGAAAGCTTACCAAAAAGCCAAAGGCATTAGACAAACCGGCAACGCTGGTCCACTAACTAGAGCATCAATTAACGCTGATTTAGGCAACTAATCAAGCAACTAGAACTGTTTTTTAACAAGCTGAATTTCTTGGAAATCCAGCTTGTTTAGTTTATGTAATAAAAAAAACCGAAAAATTGGGTGTTAA
>JAPLWD010000018.1 GCA_026396775.1 Candidatus Gribaldobacteria bacterium | reverse complement strand
TGCTCTTCCGATCTTTAAAATATAAGCCCCCATCACCCAAATAATCCGGCGAATTTCTAGAGTAGTTGGCACAAAAAAGGAGCCAGCAAAAATAATCAACATAGTCCCTAGGCTCAAAAAACTTTTTAAAGCTAAAACAGCTTGAAAATCATGCGTTGTACCACTATCTTTAGCAAACTCTCGGTTAACAATTTTAGAGAGCCCCAAATCTGCGAACACATTAAATAAGCCCACAAAGGCCAAACCAAAACCTAACTTCCCGTATTCCCCTGCCCCCAAGATGCGCGCGATGTAAATAAACAAAAAAAACTTCAGCACCATATTGATGCCTTCGGATAAAGTCAACCAAAAAGTATTCTTCAAGATTGTTTGTTTGAAGCCTTTATTCTGAAAAAAAATCGCCTTCGGATCCAAAATAATATTTTTAAAATACCGCTTAAAATCCATAAATTAAATATTGAGCACTAAACAATCTTACCAAAACCCGCCCCCAAAAGCTATGCCTTATCATGTTTTAGAAGCAAAGCCAATCGCTTCCAGCCTTGGTGCAAAATTAAACTTTCAATTCTTTTTTCTTAGAAAAAAGCACCTTGAGAGCCCATTTGACATAAATAAAATTTTTCAAAAACACATTAACACTTTCACCCTCACTCCGCCCAACCCAAATGCTTGGCACCTGCTCCAAACGATAACCTAGTTTGATCGGCTTGATAGTTGTTTCAATAAAAATTTCGTGAAAAATTCCTTCCCATTTTATTCTTTTAATCACCTCCGCTTTCATAATTTTAAAACCATAACTCAAGTCGCTGATTTTTGTCCAATACAAAACTTTAAAAATTTGCTGAAATCCCCAATTCAAAACCAGCTTAACTGGACTATATTTAAAAAAGCCACCACCACGCATCCACCGATTGGCCACCACTCCATCACAGCCCGTAGCCTCTATCTTTTGTACCATTCGATCAACAGCCTCTGGCTCGGTTTCTAGGTCAGCGGACATAATGCCAATGTAATTCCCCAAAGCAACTTGATAACCCTCCCGAATGGCTAAGCCAACCCCAGGATTTTCTTTTTGCCTAACCTGTCTAACAATCTTTGGATATTTCCCACAAACACTTTCACAAACACTTAAAGTTTCTAAAGGAGCCTTGCTGGCCGTCAACAAAATAATTTCCAAAATATAGCCCCGGTTTTTAGCCAAAATTCTTTCAACGGTTTCTGTAATCGAAAATGTTTCCTTATAAACCGTAACAACCACCGAAAGCCCAATACTGTCCAAGCTAACTTTTTTAACTAAACTTTTTTGCATATAAATAAACTGAATTTAAAATTACGAAATGAGGCGAGGAAAGTTATTTTGGTGAACATTCGAACCCTGTTGGCATGGTCCCCGAGTACTCGAGGGGCAACAGGGGGAGAGTTTAGCCTAAAAGCCCGCTGGGGCTTTTAGGCGGTTCACAAAAATAACTTCCCGAGCCGCCTTGCCTTTCGTAATTTAAACAATAAACTTTTAATCAAGCCAACGCAAAAAACTAAACCTACAGCTGAAAACACCATTATATAAGGCAACAGCGGCAATTTGTATCTTGAATCAGGATGAACAGGAAAATAAAATAAAATAAAATAACCCACCACCCATAAAAACAAAGA
>JAPLWD010000102.1 GCA_026396775.1 Candidatus Gribaldobacteria bacterium | reverse complement strand
CTTGGTGTCATACTTTTAATACTAATTTAGGTATGGGCTCAAGCGGAGCAGAAACTAATGCTCTGCACTCGGTGTTAAGTAAGGAAGTAGTAACCGGCGATTTCGGCTGGAGCGGTGATAATTTTGATGAACAAACTGCATCTTATGTGGTTGGGCTTCAAGAAAAATACGCCAGTGAAATTTTAAACCCTTCTGGTTTAAAACACGGCACTGGCTATGTGGGAAATTCCACTCGAGCGAAGTTAAATAAACTATATGGCTGTGGCAATAGCAATAATTGCACAGCGGATGCCAAGCAGTGCCCCGATGGATCCTATGTCGGTCGCACCGGTTCTAAATGTGAGTTTACTGCATGTCCAACGACTAAATGTCTAAAGGAAGGAGAAATAAATTCGGTTGGCTATAATTCTTCAGAGCAGTCTCTTGATTGTTGTCCTGGGTTAAGGTTTATTTCGGTTCCCGAGGCTTGGCGTAATCCTGACGGTTCCGCTGATAGCACCTGCAACCCATTTAAATTCACAGTGCCCTCAAGCGTTGTTTGCACCTATTGTGGTAATGGAGTATGTGGCACAGGCGAAAACTCTTGTAACTGCCCAAGCGATTGTAAAACAACAGCCGTTAAGTCAGTTTCTGTTATTTCACCCAATGGGGGAGAAACATTTGTTGTTGGGCAAAGCTATTTTATTAAATGGTCTGCCCCTGATACTACTCGGGTGGTTATTGATATAGTTGGTAGAGATGGCAAGGCGTTTTATGGATATGGTATCCCTGCGGTTCTTTCTAATAATGGCCTCTATTTATGGCAAATACCAGCCAATGAACCATTGGGGGATTATAAAGTAAGGGTTATGAACTGCCCAGCTTCTCTCTCTGAAGGTGCTTGTGCGAATATTGATTTAACTGGCTATGGATATGATGAAAGCGATAATTATTTTCGCATTATTCAGCCCAACACCGCCTCGGTTAAAGTTTTGTCGCCCAATGGTGGAGAATCTTTTAGGACAGGAGATATAGTTAATATAAAATGGCAATCAACAGGAATAGATAAAGTGAACATTTATTTATGCAATAGGCCGTTGACAGAGGTTGGTTTTTGCGAAAATATAACCACAAGCACTGGGGCTATATTTGGGAACTATAATTGGGTTATCCCAGCTGATTTTTTTGCAAAAAATCCATTTTTTAGTACTGGAAATAATTTTAGAATTCGCGTTTTTAATTATAATAATGACAATTCGTCTGATTTTAAGGATGAAAGTGATAGCAATTTCAGTATTTCTGGCGATGTTCCTGTTTGTCTAGACACCGATCATGGGATAAACTTTAACATTAAAGGATTAACTAGTGGGTTGGCCGATGGCAACGCTACTGCTCTTTCAACTAGCGTAGACTATTGTTCAAATCAAAACACCTTGATTGAATATTCTTGTAGCACTTTTTTAAATCGTTATCAAACAAAAACAACTTATACCTGTCCTTACGGATGTGAAGACGGAGCTTGCATTAATTCTACTACAATCACAAAGATTCCAAGGAATTTAATAGCGGGTTTGAACGCTATTTCTTTTCCGTTAAAGCCGTCTAATTTAAGCTTTCAGTCATTTTTAGCCCCACTTAAAGACAAGGGCATTTTGGCTGGCTTTGGTTATTATAATAGCAGTGGAGAGTGGGTTTATTATAATCGTGACAATATTACTGGCGATATAGACATTAATCAAGTTTATTTTTTAGCCTTAACTGCTAATGGCACAATCAATTTCACGGGTGAT
>JAPLWD010000099.1:1816-4325 GCA_026396775.1 Candidatus Gribaldobacteria bacterium | reverse complement strand
TTTTTAGCAAATCCATTAATTGAACAGGAATTTGCGTGCTTGCCGCATTATTCGAAACAAGCCTCCCCGCCTTGATCGCTGGAAAATATTTCCTTATTTTTTTAGTATTGATCATATAGTATCTTTAGCTAAGCTGACAATTATTACCTAAGATATTATTATAATACACTTTTTCCAAAACTTTTACAAAAGAAGGTCGCCTTCGCGAACCTACTAGCGGACTTCGTCACGCCATAGTTTCGCTACTGCGAACCGAAGGCGGAGGGGGCGAGATTCGAACTCGCGGTAGCTTGCGCTACGACGGTTTTCAAAACCGTTCCGTTAATCCACTTTGGTACCCCTCCAAAAACTGTCTATACAATGAGCTGTTTACAAAACTATTCCTACTGCAAGTTTAGCTTTTTGGCTACGACTTCGTCAGGCTGGCGCAAAAAGATTTTCACCATAGCCCAGCTATGGCTCAAATCTTTTTGCTGGCCTTCCTCGTCTCGCTCAAAAATCTAAACTTTCGTAACGAAATAGTTTTGTAACCATCTCAAAAAATATTAGCATAAAAACCAGCTAATTTAAATAGTTTTAGATGAAGCCAAAATGTTTCAAGATTTCTAGAATGCCATTTTCGTCAACGCTGGAGCCGATATAGGCAAAATCTTGGCCTTTCGTTAAAACTTTTTGCTTTAATTCATCACTAGCGTTGCCCATGGCTGAACCATAACCACACAGCTCAATAAAATCCCAATCCATTAGGGTATCACCCACTCCAAGAGTATCTTCAAGCGAAACCCCCGTACTTTGCGAAATATCTAAAGCCCCCTGGCGTTTAGAAACTCCTTTAGCCGTTATAATCCCAAATTGCACTTTAGCAAAAGCTGTTGGGTGCATTGTCCAACCCAAATTTAAATCCCTATCCACTGAATTAAAAATTCTATTAACGATTTCTTTTTGCTCTTCATTTTCAACAACCGGCATTATCTTGGTAATCTCAAAGTCTTTGGCCACTTCTAGTAAAGAATCTACAATTATTGGATCCTTTTTCACAATAACCAAATGTTTTCCTAAAATACCCTCAATTATATTTCCCTTCTGGACTATATAATTAAGGCCATTATAAATTTCAGTGTAAATGCCTGCCTCCAATAAATTTTTTAATATTTCCAAAGCCTGTTGATGGTTTAGATCAACCCTTTTGGCTACTTGCTGATTGATGGGGTCAAAAATCATCGCTCCCGCCTCCGTAATATGCACATTATCTAAATGAGCATCCAAAATTATGCTTTCAATCGAAAAGTGAGATTTAGCCGTGCACAAACTTACAAAAATTCCTTTTTGCCGAATAGCCTTTAACGCCTTAATCACTTCCGGATGCGGTTCAGGAAAATTAAACCCCTCCCGACTCCCCACCAACACTCCGTCCACATCCAAAATCAATGCTTTAATCATAATACAATTATTTTTATCTCAACCCCTTAAATGTTCATTAAGCTTATTGCTATTCCACTCTCGTTTTTGATTAGTTTCAATTTTTTTAGCTATTACCTCTGCTAGAGAAAAATCAAAATTATCCGCTAATCGCAAAATAACATAGGCTAAATTAATCAAACTCGAATCAAATTCCTGTTCTTTCTTTTGACGATATGCCTCATAGGTTTTAGATACTAAAAGATGCACTTGGGATATTTGAACATCAAAACTTAAATCCGATGCAACCTTTAGCCCAAGCTCAAGTTCAGTAGAAAAATCCAAATTAAAAATACCTCCCAGATGTAAAACTCTTTGTAAAATGTCTCCTAGTTCTTCATATAGCCCATGCACTCCCTCTAGATTACTATTTAAATAAGCTTCATAGGCTTCAGAAATTTCAGCGTGGATAAGGGCTATTTTTTCAGCTACGATAATATCCTCCGGCTTAACACCAAAACCTTTTTTCTGCGCTTGTTGCATAACAATTTTTTTAAATTCTTCAAGTTGCATAAAAAAATAATATTCAATAATTTTTCCCCATTTCAATTTTTATTTTTAATGGATACTAAAGCAATAGTTCCTGCAACGGCTGAAAAGATACTGCCAATCACAAAAACAATTTTAAATCCAAACCCATCAATTAAAAATGTGCCAATAATTATTCCCAAAGCCGCAAAACATCCGCTATATAAGTAACTTGAGGCCCAAGAGCTACCAGATCGTTTATTGGGGGTATGCTTATCAAACATTGATTCCCAAGCTGGGTTACCAATGGCGTTAGCTAAGCCCAACAACACTTGCAAGCCAAACAATTGCCATTTATTCACTACAAAGATATAACCCAAAAAAACTAAAGCTTCCAAAAAATAATCAATTACAATAAACCATTTTTCTTTATACTTATCAAGCAACTTACCCACCGGCCACTCTAAAAACGAAGTAGCTAATAAAAAAATAGCCGCCGCTATTCCGGCGTCTGCAATATCACCCCCAACTTGTTGACTAAAAATTGCAAAAACCGGCAAAAACAACCCACCCCCAAAAGACC
>JAPLWD010000099.1:1344-1791 GCA_026396775.1 Candidatus Gribaldobacteria bacterium | reverse complement strand
TAGTAATAACTTCGCAACTTTATTCATACAACTTCGCTAAAGCTATGCCGAACAAAGGTCGCCTTCGCCAAAGGCTACGGCGGATTAAAAACGGAGAGGGTGGGATTCGAACCCACAAGCCACCGAAGTGGCCGGGTTTAGCAAACCCGTGAAATAACCATTATTCGACCTCTCCTAATACTGATTTCTTCAACTTTAACTTATGATAGATATTTATTCAAGTATCGTGGATTGTGTGATCTAACAAGTTCAAAATATTTTTTTACATCTTTAATACTATCAAGACGCACATTTATCTGATCCTTTGTCATTCTCGGAGAAAAGTTGTTACACTTAAAAAAATTATAAAAGATGTCAAGCAATGGCCTTGATCTATTAGAAAAAGATAATTTTTTATAATGATAAATTTTATCCTTAACCCTATAAGAGTGAGTAAAGACACTCCCG
>JAPLWD010000099.1:0-1316 GCA_026396775.1 Candidatus Gribaldobacteria bacterium | reverse complement strand
CCCGTCTGTATCGAATAAACCTCTAACGCAGGCTATTAAATATTCTCTACTGTTCTGTATCCAAGCTGGCACGCCAACCTGTTGTTTAACCTTGTTCCCCCTTTTTAACCCAACCTCTTGTACTAAGAATTCGATTAGTTGTGTTCTTGATATATTAAGACAAACTGCGTTACACTCAATCTTTTTATAAATCCCAAATGGAACATCAAATAACTTGCTTACTAAATTCCCAACGAAAGGAAGGTAGCCGTTCTCATCTTCTGAGTTGAAAGCGATGTTAATTTGATTTTTGGATATGCAGCCGTCTCCCAACAAAATCCCAACAAACTCCGCTAAATCTTCCGAAAAAATAGGTTTTTTAAATGGTTTCCGAGCAAGAATTCCCGTATTAAGATTTTTAATTTTACCCTCTCTTTCCCACCATTCGAACCATTTTTGCTTTCTATATTCTGGGTCACCTCCAACATGTCCATACTTCTGCAAAACAGTTTTAGCCCCAAGGGAAGAACCAAGTGCCACATACCAATAATCGTCTTTTAGTTCAGCTATTTTAGGAAATAAAATTCCTGTTTTTTTACATAAAATTTCAGTCACCACTAAATCAAGTGTAAATTTACCCCTACGCCAATCTCTTATTGTCCGTTCAGAAAGTCCACACAAACTAGCTGCTTCACTTACAGAAATTTTAGAGAGTATATCTCTAATAAACTTAATCTGTTCATCTTTTTGCAAGATTACTCGCATATAATTTAAACACCTTACTATACCTCCATTATAGCATATAAAATTGCGGAAAAGCTATTTTTGTGGTATTTTTAACTTGGATTATATCCTTGTCCTCGTAGTTTAATGGATAGAACTTGGGGTTGCGGACCCCAAAATGGTGGTTCGATTCCGCCCGAGGACACACTTAACAAAAATCCCGCTTTTTTAAGCGGGATTTTTGTTTAGTTTCTCAATTAGTTATTTGCAACTTATTAAGCGCTTTTCCATAAACCGTGAACATTGCAATAAGCACGAGCTACCAGTTGGTCGGGGGCATTTTGAAATTCAAACTCGGCTTCAGGAGCATCGCCTGGTTGTAAATACTTGCGACCCACTTTATCGCCAAACATTATTTCAATCCACTCAATGTAGTGCACAGCCTCCATTGGGTGAGGTATTGAGCCAACCTTAACTTTAAATCCGGTGGCAGTTTTTTCGATAACAGGCAGATGCTTTTCGGCTCCTTCATCTTGATGTTTTTCAGCTAACAGTTCCATTGGTTGACCACAGCAAACCAACTGGCCTATGCCTGTATGCACCATCTCAACCAT
>JAPLWD010000073.1 GCA_026396775.1 Candidatus Gribaldobacteria bacterium | reverse complement strand
TTTATTACGAATAGTTGCCCCAACCCTCAAATCTGCTTCCTCCATCTTCCTTCCTCCTTTTCAAATGGTTAAAGTTTATAATTACTCTTATTTTAAGCTATCATAAGGCTATTATTATTCAAGTAAAAGCTTCAGCTACCAAAAAGGCCGGCTATTAAGCCGACCTTTTTTGATCCAGAAGTCCTGCCTCGCCGAAGTTGGAACTTAATTCCAAGTGGGTGTCCTATTGCCAAACCCACGGGCTTAGCAAATATCAGGCTCCCTAAAAAAAGTTATTATCCCAACTTTTTAGAGACAGGGCCTCACTGATATTATACCTCTAACCTCAACCCAGCGTCAAATAAAATATTACAGCCCATTTTTTTGAACAATCTTTTTAATAATTATCTTTTTAGAAGATACAGCTTGATTCAAAAGTTTCTTAATAACCGATTTCTTAAAGCTCTTTTCTTTCTTTAGTAAATTATTAGTGTTCTTCGAAAATATTAGCCTGAAATTTTTTACCAATATCAACTCTTCTTTAATTTCTTTTTCTGTAGTTGCCTTGTTGACAATAAAGTTTACAAAACAATCTTCGTATTGTTTTAAAGTTTTACAATTTAAAAAATTTTGAAAACCAAATAATTTTTTGTCTTCTTGATTAGCTTTATATAAAGTAGCTGAAAAACTGCCTGCCCTTACTTGCTCATCTTTCAGCAAGCAGTAAAGAGCACATTTTTCGCATTCATTTTTACAATTTCTTACATCATCGGTGTCCAAAATAAAACGCCAGCCCCTCCAGTTATCAACTCCCACATTTATAGAACCACCATATTCCTCGGAAAGCTTTTGAAACTTTTTCGTTGCGATATCAAGAATATTTTTGTTCATATATAGCTTAATCTTAATAATAGGTAGCTGGAAAGGTTTATTCTAAACCTTTCCAGCTACTCCTTTGAGTCTCGCCATTTTTTAGGAGAGAAATGGCACAGGGCAAAGAGTATAGCCTCCTAAAGGATTGCCCATGCCCTCTGCTGTGGATCTACATCCCCCACGACATTTTTCCCATTTATCGCAAGAATGGCACGGCTCCCCAATAGTTTCTTGCGTCAGTAAGCACCGATTACAAATCAAAGAAGATTCATAGGCCAGCTTAATTGGATCTGGATCGTTCACATCAGCCAGCCGAACAACACTATTACTGCAAGTTCGAATGTGTCCATCAACCCCAAAATACAAGCCTTTATCATAAAATGGACACGCCCCAAAAATATGTGGCATTAACACTTCAGCTGGCTCAAGTCCAAATTCTCCACGCACTGCCTGCACCTCTTTTATCATCTCAATAATTTGCTGAATGGTTGGGGCTATTTGCCAGTAATCTTGCCCAATTGCTTCTCCAGAACCCATCAGCTCTAAATCGGTGCCGATATTTCGCCCCAAGCACCAGCGATAATATTCGGCTACCAAAGTAATATTACTCTTACGGATTAGATTTTGTAGCCGAAAAAGTGGTGCCTTATAACCCGCTTCCATAAAAATATCAATGGAAGCAATCATTTTACGAGCCACTTCTTTCCGACGACCAATCATTTTAGCTTGAAGCGCAAGTTGTGAAGAGTCATTCGGATTGATATTTAACTTGCCAGTAATATAAACCCCGAGTTCGTACAACCATCCTGCTAACCCTGGAGTAATCGCTAACATATTAGTGAAAATCCAAGGCTGAATTTGGCGACGCAATAGCTCTTCAATATAGTCCTGAAGAAAAGGCCATAGTAATGGCTCTCCGCCCAAAATATCCATTGTCTCTAACTCTTTTCCACAATACTCTTTACATAAATCCAACACTCGTATCGCTTGTTGTAAAGACATTTCACCCTTGTTAAGGGCATCTCTACGCACCATATAACAACCAGGACAACGATTTTGGCATTCTGTTGTTACTTCAATAATACCAAACTTTAAACCTGTGGGCTTAGGCCTTTGTTCGTATCTACTGTTGATGTTTCCCATTTTCCTCTCCTTTATAAATAAAAAGAACTATTTTTGCCATTTTATTACAGGCAGGCAAACAAAACCCCCTCCTAGTTACACTACTAGGAGGGGGTTATTTTGAAATTATTTTTTACAGTATTTCAAGGCAATCCCATCCTAGCTGGAGCAGAATTGCTATAATGCAAACGAGTTATCATTAATTTGTAACCGCCCATTCCACTATTGAGCCATTTAGAAATGCGAGCTACTGTAGTGGAGCTTAAGCCGGTTTCTTTTTCAATTTTAGAATAAGAAACCTTATCAGCCAGCATTTTGGCCGCCTGCCATCTTTTGCCAAACTCAATAATCTCCTGTTCGGTTAACAGGTCACGAAAAAACTTTTTAGCCTCTTTAATGTTTTTTAAGGCCAAAACCGCCTTTAGTAAATTTTCAGTTGTTCGAATATCTAATTTCGCCATATCTTTGCTTTATTTAAGTAAAGCACTTTATTACACTAAAGTATAGCAAATCAAAAAAAATTGTCAACCCCCTTACCTATTTTTTGCGATCGCACATTTTAGGTAAAGGTACAAAAAAATACACGCAAAACAAAACCGCCCCGAATTATCGGGGCGGAAGAAAAATTACTTGCCTGGCTGATATTTTTGATCGCTATCATCCCTAACCTCGCTGGCAAAATGTTGATGCAAAGTGGAGCTAACCAAAGTTTGATAGGGCATACCCTTTTCTACAGCTTTAGCTTTTATTTTTTGCAAGTCTCGACTTGAAATTCTGATATTGATATTTTTCGGCTTATTCAAAGTTTGCTTGGCATAGCCCTTATATTTCTGGGTTTCCTTTTTTACATCCTTAATAGATTTGAGCTTACCAGCTTCAAAATCTTTTAAAACCTTTTGTTCATTTTTGTCTAATTCAAAGTATTTCATAGTTATTTTTTAATTATATATTTTTTAGTGGCTTTACGACTTGGAATAATGGTTTTTAAAAAAATCTTTTCATTATCTTCCGCAAATGGCACTAAAAAAGCATAATTATTTACTGCAACAATAAATATTTTCTGATTGGGATATTTCTCTTTATTTTGATGCTCCACTATGTCTAAAATGCCTCCTGCTTCAATCGCAATTAGTATGTCCTCAAAAATAATATCCCTTTCTTCTTTCAGTGCCTCATTTTTTTCGTTGCTCCAATCAAAATATTTCATACTTTAAATTATTATAGACAAAACATATCCTTTGTCAATAAGCTAAATGTCTATTTTTAACCCAAAAATTACATAAAACAAAACCCCCTAAGGTTTAACTTAGGGGGAAGTTTAGCCCCCTGTCATCCTTTGAACGTCCCCCTGCTTTCCCCTTGTCATTCTGAGCCAGCAGGCGAAGAATCTCTCCCCTACCTCCCCAACAACTGATTTAACTTTGCTTGAGTGGTTTTGCCCAAAAAGCCAGTGCCCTTGGTTAAACCCCAAGGCTTGAGGATTTCTTCTTTGTATTTCTCTTGGAATTTAATTAAAGCTTGTTTAGTTAAAGGTCCAAAGAAGTTAGTTTCTTTGCCAGGTGAACCAACTCCAGTTTGCGTGAGTTGAGTATCTGGATTTTGATTGAGAATGATTTGTAAGTATTTAACTGCTAAGTTGGTTGTACCTAGCTGAGTAATCGCTTGAAAAGAAAAAGTGGTTGAGATATTGGTGATAGGATTGAATGGTGGTTGATTAGATGGTTGGGGTTGAGAGAGGTTGATTGGTGGATTAATAGTGGTAATGGGTGGAATTACCAGTATGGCTCCCCCACAGTTGGGAGTTCTAAAGGTTTGAGTGGTGGTGGCTGTTTCCACGGCGTTACCATTACGGTATTTAACATTGTAAGTGTAGCTATTAGCACAGCTTAAGTTGGAGTCTTGCCACGAGTTGGTTTGAATCCAACCAGAGTTATGGCTACCTTGGGAGAAGTAATAACCCGAGCTACCTGAAGTTGCATTAGGGAAGGTGTCTACTGAGACAGTGATGGATTGATCAACTGCACTATTGGTGGTTAAGTTGGTGGGAGTGTCCGCTAACGCGTAGGTTGAAGTTGCAGAGGAAGAAGCGCTCTCTCCATAGCTGTTGTATGCTTTTACATATCTTGTATATTGGGTGTTTTCGGATAATCCTGTTTCGTCAAGATAGGTTAAGTTAGCTGTGGCACTGCTGGTGGCTATGGCATCGGCATTTGTATAGACACGAAAGCCAGTCTCGTTGTCAGCATTATCTGTGAAATTCCAGCGGATTGCAGATGAGGATAAAACTGTCGGGTTGCCGATGGTTGGAACGATGGGAATGGTTTCTTCACTAGCCAAACTTATTGATGGTTCAGGTGAAATAAGTTTACGTATTTTTATGTCGTCTATAAACCCATTTCCAACAAGGTTTGTTTGTCCTTGTATAGCGATTCGACTAAATGACGTGACTGAATTCTTAAATGAAATATCATTTAACCTAAAAATTTCAGATAGACTTGTATTTAAGATTATAAAATTATATGTACCTGAAGTAGCATTAAATTCAAATCTAAATAAATACCATGTGTCTGCGGCAAATGCAATAGCAGTATTATGCGCACCTGTAGAGTCCCAATATCTAAAAAGCGGACCTACATTTAATCCAGCACCGGTAGCTGTCACATAGGCCTGATTATAAGTATAAATATCATAATATCCATTACCAGTAGAACTTCGACGTACCCACGCTTCTAATATTCCAGATGTTATCGCAGAATTAAAATCAGCATATATAGTTGTATAATGACTACTATCTTTATACTGTTTCAACGATCTACTTCCTGTTTTGATTGTAGCGCCATCAATTTGCACACCACCTTCCCCACCAAATTTAATATTTTTTGGTTCTATAGCCGCTGATAAAGCAGAACCTATACTTGGTTCTTGAACTAAACCCACATGCCATAATCCATGTTCATCATTACCGGCATAGTACATCCATAACGGATCACTGTTAATAACTCTGGTTATATCATCGGTTAGTATCCATGGAGTATCTAGGTCACGCCTATCCCATGTCAAAGAGTCTCCAACCAACGCTACTCTGACAAATTGTTTATCTGAAAAATCTATATTTGTAGATTTATAAAGGTATAACCAAGCAAAATCTGAAACTTTCGCATAACTTGGAACAAGTAAATAGTAATAATCGCCATATTTGAAAACATTTGCACAAAACTGTCCGTTCTTTTTGTCCGATGGGATAGAACTTGAATCCAGTATCGGGCTACCTTTATACTCAACCCAATCACTCAAATTATTCGTATAAGCTAATCCGACCCTTCTTCCCCTATCACCGGTTGCCGTCAATTCGGAATAGTACATATAATATGTGCCACCCACTTTTATTATTGACCAGTTTTCAATCGTACCCGACCATCCTGTATCACTAGCTTGAAATACGGGGTTACCAGAATCTCTCGTCCAAGTAATGCCATCGATAGAGGTTGCATGTCCAATTTTAGCTCCAGAATGAGAGTATGTATAAATCATGTGGTAAGTAGAACCTTCTTTCCATGTTACTGGTACACGTAGATTGGTTTCAGTTAAATCAGATGCTATTATCGGATTGCTACCATGTTTTGTCCATGTTATACCATCTGAACTTGTTGCCAGCCCAATTTGTGAAGTTCCTGCAACATTCCATCCATGATAATACATCTTATATTCTGTGCCATCTCTGAGTACGCTTGCGAATGTCGCACCCTCATCATCCCATGCACCAGCAGTGCCAAGGGATAATACTGGATTGCTACCGTATTTCGTCCATTGCCCGGGATTAACGACTAAATTCCCGACATCGTAATTCTCAAAATCATCAAAAAACTCAAAAGTATTGTCTCCATTTGAGGTGCTTGTGGCACTGGAGTTGCCATAATACATGTAAATAGTTTTGGTTGATGTCGCGGCAATGTTTGGCACTTCAACCCAAAAAGTAGCTGAAACCGAAGACGTAGAAACTTCCAGCCAATGATCAAGTAAAGTGGTGCCATCTAAATCAGTAAATCGAATGTCGTTAAAGTTGCTCTGCATTTTGGAATCATAGAGAACAGTCACTTTGACTTGATAATTAGTTAAGGTGCTTGTCCCGCTGGTGTTGTCTATGGTTACAGGTTTTCTGTATAACCAGCTTGAGTTATACCAGCTTGCTGTATCAGCTTTGGCTTCTTGGGGAGCTGGCATAAACAAAAATATTCCAGCTATTAACTGAAATAATAAAATAAAAGTTAAAAATTTAGAAAAACTTAACCTATAAGCCCCCCCCCCCCAGCGGAGTTTTGCTTGTTTGAGTTTTCTATTGTAGTTTTAAAAAAAATCATAAATTTTAATAATTGCATATTATTATACCAATCTCTCTTGTCCGCCAAGATCATCATAAACTTTTTGGATTTCTTTTTGAAAAGTTGGCAAATCCTCTTTAATAGTTTTCCACATTCTTTTTACATCTATGCCAAAGTAATCATGAATTAAAATATCCCTCATGCCCGTAATGTCTTTCCATGGCACGCTAGGGAAACGATTCTTCAAAGCAAGAGGAATATTTTTTGTGGCTTCGCTAATAATTTCAAATCTTCTAAAAACTGCATCTTGCATTAGATTGTTACTAAAAAATTCTTCTTTAGTTACATTCTTTGTATAATTTTGAATATTTTCAATGCTCTCAATAATGTCCGAAACAAAAAGTATTAATTCTCTCTTCTTTTTCATAAAATAGGTATCTGCTCTTTTAATATCTGCTTTTTCAAAAGAGGATGAACAACAGAATACTCTACTAAATCTACTTTTTTGTTAAGCGCTTCCTCTAAATCCATTTTCAATCCGCCCATTTCAAAAAGCCCAAACCGTTTAGGCAGTTTCACCAACAAATCAACATCGCTCTTTTTTGTTGCTTCACCTCGGGCTTGGGAACCAAAAAGAGCGGCCTTTTGCACGCCTTGTTTTTTTAAAATTGGTATAATTTTTTTAGCGATTTCCTGCTTGCTCATACGCTGTTATTTTAACATAAAAACCAAAAAGTAAAAAGTAAATGTACAATGCAACCCAATTTTGGGCTTTTCGCGGGTTGAGAAGGGTGTTATAATACTTTAAATTAAAATATAAATGTATGATAATTATTGTTGGGTTGGGCAATGTGGGAGTAGAATACGAAAATACTCCGCATAATATGGGGTTTATGGCTGTGGATTTTTTTGCGAAAGAAAATGACTTTCCTGAATTTAAATCCAAAACCAAACTGCACGCTTTAGTTTCGGCTGGTAAAATCGGAGCCGAAAAAGTTATTTTAGCCAAGCCGCAAACTTTTATGAATAATTCGGGTTTAGCGGTTAAAGAATTGCTAACTTTTTACAAACTTACTCCCACCAATTTATTAGTGGTTCACGACGATTTGGCTTTTACTTCCAGTAAGATTAAACTAGTGACCAACCGAACTGCTAACCATCATAAGGGCGTAGAGTCAATTATCCAAACCCTGGATACCCAAAACTTTATGCGTTTAAGGCTGGGAATCAACCCCAACTCGGTTTTGCATACTCCCAAAGAAATCAAAACCGATCTAGACACTGGCGATTTAAAAAAACTGGTTTTAAAGAAAATGGTAGGCACTGAAAAAACCGATACCAAGCGGGCTCTTAAAAAAGCTTCTGAAATTCTTAAATTTGTCATTACCGATGGATTAGATAAGGCGATGACTCGCTATAACCAAACCAAATAATATGCTCAATAAAACTAACCAAGAACTATCAACTAATTCAAAACCCAAAGCTTGGGTTTTAACGGTTAGTATGGGCTATGGCCACCAAAGAACGGCTTATCCCCTAAAATTTTTATCCCCGAATCAAAAAGTAGTTAATGCTAACAATTATGAAGGTATGCCTCCCAAAGATTTTCGGCTATGGGAATCCTCTCGAAAATTTTACGAGTTTGTTTCGCGTTTTAAAAAAGTGCCCATCATTGGCGAGTTTTTATTCTACATTTTTGATAAGTTTCAAAGCATCTGGACTTTTTATCCTAAAAGAGATTTGTCCAAACCTACTATTTCATTGAAACAAAACTACTTAATGATTAAAAAGGGCTGGGGTCGCTCGTTAATTAAAGATTTAAACCATAAAAACCTACCGATCGTTAGCACTTTTTTTACCCCAGCCTTTATGGCCGAAGAAGACAAATTTGATCAAGAAATTTTCTGCGTGGTTTGCGACACTGATATTGCCAGAACTTGGGCGCCACTGGTTCCCCAAAAAAGCTTGATTAAATATTTTACTCCCAACCAAAGAACCTCCGAAAGATTAATGCTGTATGGCGTGCCTGAAAAAAACATTTTCCAAACTGGTTATCCCCTGCCCAAAGAAAACATTGGCGAGCAAATGGAAATAGTGAAACAAGACTTAAAATATCGTTTACTTAATTTAGATCCTCAAGGTAAATACCAAGAAAATTATTCGCCTTTGATTAAAAAATATTTAGGCACTTTACCAGAAGCACCTAATCATCCCCTCACTATTACTTTTGCGGTTGGAGGAGCAGGCGCTCAACTGGATATTGCCGTTTATCTTTTAGAATCATTTAAAAAAGAGCTCGAAAAAGAAACTATTCGGTTTATTCTTTCAGCTGGCATTAAGGAAGAAGTCAAAGAAAAAATTCTCAAAAAAATTTCCAACGCTGGGCTAACCGAACACCTCAACAAAAACATTTGGCTAGTTTTCTCGAAAGATATCAACGATTATTTTTGTCAATTTAACGAGGCCTTAAGAACCACCGACATTTTATGGACCAAGCCCAGCGAACTTTCTTTTTATACCGCCTTGGGCATACCAATTGTGATGGCTCCCATTATTGGCGCCCAAGAAGAGGCCAATCGCAAGTGGCTGTCTAAAATTGGGTCAGGTATCCCTCAAGGCAACCCTAAATATGCTTATCAGTGGTTATCTGATTTAATTAACGATGGTTGGTTTGCGGAAGCCGCTATGCAAGGCTTTATTGAAGTAGAAAAAATGGGCACCTACAATATCGAAAAAATAATTTCTAAGAGCTAATTTATGTTGTGGCTTATTATTACTATCATCGCCTATCTTTTTGGGGCTGTTACGCATCTTTTTGATAAGTACTTGCTTAAAAAAACAATGATGCCCAACCCTGGAGCTTTAACTTTTTATATCGGAGCTTTGGGTGTTTTAGGATTGGCTTTAGCACCTTGGGGCTTTGCCCTAATTAGTTATTCGCAAATCGCACTAGATCTTTTTAGTGGGATTGTTTACCTAACAGCCATTTTGTTGTTCTTCTATGCTTTAAATAAGGCTGATGTTTCGCAAGTAGCCTCGTTGATTGGTGGGCTAACCCCGCTTTTTATCTTGCTGGGGGGATTTTTATTTAGCTCCCAGATGCTTAACTCAGCCCAGCTAGTGGCTTTTGCTTTAATTGTGAGTGGCAGTTTTATCATTGGGCTAGAAAAACGCAGGGGTCATTTATTGGCTAAAAACGTGCTGTGGCTTTGCGCTCTTTCAGCTCTTTTATTCAGTTGCGCCCATTTACTTTCTCAATTTATTTATCAACAACAAGGTTTTATCAATGGCTTTATTTGGGTCAGGCTGGGTGGAGTACTTGGAGCTTTACTACTATTACTTTTACCCCAAGTTAAAAAGTCTATTGTGAAAGACTTTAAAAAACCCAGCCAAGGCAAGGCTTTGGTTTTTATGGCGGGGCAAACTTGTGGCGCTTTAAACTTTATTTTATTTAATTATGCTTTTACCTTAGGACCTTTAGCTTTAATCTCGGCTCTTGGGGGTCTGCAATATGTTTTCTTATTCTTAATGGTGCTATTTTTATCTTGGAAAATGCCTCAAGTTATCAAAGAAAAAATTACCACTCGGATTATTCTGCAAAAATCTATTAGTATTGCCTTAATTGCCATCGGTATAGGCATTTTAGCTTCTTAAAATATGTTTTTAAATACTTTTAA
>JAPLWD010000075.1:4814-12567 GCA_026396775.1 Candidatus Gribaldobacteria bacterium | reverse complement strand
GTAAAAATTCTGAAACTTTTGGAACGATTACCAACGGAGAAAAAACTTTTTCTGATAAATGCGAAAGCGATAACAAAACCATAAGTGAGTATTATTGCAATAACGATAAAAGTTTAGCCGAGCAACCTGAAAAATATCTTTGCCCTTTCGGTTGTTTTAATGGGGCTTGCTTTTTAAGTGCTGATAAAATTCGTAAGGCCAATATTAGTTTAATTAAGTTAAGTGATTGGGGTAGTATCAATGGTGTAACTGTGGTGATAGCTAATGATAACTCAAGCTCGGAATTATCTTGTTTAACTCAAGGTGGGAGTTGTTCAGTTAATCTTACTCCAGGCAAGTATCAAGTTTTCACGAGAGACACTTTCTTTTGTTCAAAAGAGGAAGGTTGCTTTAAAGATTTTGAGCTAGATGGCACTCGAGATATTGCGGTGAGTTTACCTGTTACCTTAAAGCCTAAGAGCCAGGATATGTGCACCGAAACTGATAAGAGATTAGATTATTTTACTAAAGGAGCGGTGAAAATTTGGAGGTCGCCTTTAATGTTAAGTCCTATAATTGATTATTGCTCTCTTAATGGAAGAACTTTAAATGAATATTATTGCGATGGTACGGGGTATAAAGTAGAAGAAAAAGATTGTTCTGGAGATATTAGTAGTTTTGGTTCGGGAGGTTGTTTCGACGGAGCTTGTTTGCGAGATTGCACCTTAGAAAACTCCCCTGGCTATTTTTGTGGAGACGAACAGCAGATTGAAGCTCGTTGTGGGCAGAAAGATCTTTTAAAAACCATTGAGATTATCAAGAAAAAAGTACCTGCCGGACAAAAATGCAATAAAGCGGGAGCCAGTATTTGTGCTTTTTGTGTGGCAAGCTGTAAGGCCGACAATGAGTGTTTAAATTTAAATTGTCCAACAGCCTCTAAGGCTAAATGTGGTTCAGACAATAAATGTCTTTGCGAAGATCAGAAAAGATGTTCTGAAAGCAGTGATTGTGGCGATTTAAAATGTGATCAAGGTTTTGAAGCAAGATGTGGGGTTGAGCAGTCTGTCCAAGTTTGCTTTTGCTATCAACTAACTTCAGAAAAATATATTAGATTTAAAATTAGGGACTCGATTAGTTACAGTTTAATTAGGGGCGTTAATGTTCAAATTATAGATAAGAAGAATAATAATAAGGCAGTGGCTAGCTGTGTAACCGATCAGGATGGACGGTGTAATATAGAAACACTTAATTTTTCATCCAAGAATCAGTATTTTGTAGAAACAAAGAATGTTAATCAATATGAAAATTTTGAGCAAGAAATACTGCCAGAGAATAATGGTAGGACAATTTTCTTTGATATTGATTTAGTTAGTGATGATTCACAAGACAAACCCGATAGTTGCTCTGATGATTCAGACTGCGATCGGATAACTTGCAGCGGCGCTAATGAGCCAGCTTGTAATTTACAAGATGAAAAATGTGAATGTGTTGCGGTAGAAGGTAGACTAACTAATGTTGCAAACTGCGCTGATAAATATGGCAAGGGCTATTTTTGCTCAACTTGGGCAGATTGGATTGATAAATGTGGCTATAATAATAGTGCCAAGAGGTCTTTAAGGGGGATAGTTGTTTGCAATAATAATGAAAATATGTCTTGCGTCACTTGCAACGAAGTTAATTCACCTGATACCGCAAATGATTGTGTCAAAAGATATGGGGCAGGCTATTCTTGCTTTACTCGCTCGGATTGGGTTAATAAATGTGACAGTTCGGACCCGTCTCTTTGGAAATCAGAGTTTATTTGCGATACCAATGATGCCAATAAAGCTTGTGCCGCTTGTGATCGAACAAATGTTGTCTCGCCAGTTACCCCTCTGATCGGTAGTGATGAAACTAGCTTTACAATTAAACTTTATCCTGGGGCAGATCTTATTTCTTCCCCATTTAATGGTTATCCCTTAACCATTCAGAATTTAAAAGATGCTGGCTGTATTCTAAAAACAAACAGTTCGTTTGCGGATAAATTTATTATTTATGAAAATAGCGTCTTGATTCCAACTGGTCAAATCGGTTTACACCAAGCAGCCTTTGTAGAGATTACTAACGAATGTACGGTTGTGAAAAAAGGAATCCTACCCCAACAGTCCTCAACCTTTAGCTTGAGTAAGGGTTTGAATATTTTTTCAGTAGCTTTAGGTGTGCCGTTAAATCAGGCTCTAGGTTCTTGCTCTGGTAAAGTTTTATCAATTAATTCAATCAATAATCAAACGATGGGTCTTTATAGTGTTGGTAATAATGATACTTTAACGCCTGGGCAAGGCTATTGGATTAAAGTATCCGAAGATTGTAATCTTAATTTGAAATAAAAATAAATTATGATTAAAAAAATTTTAGTGTTTGTCATATTGTTTCTAATCGTTTGTCCCCTACTTGGAGTTTCAGCAAAAGTTTGTACATTCGAGGGTGTGAACACCGTAGGATTAACTTGGCCAGATAACGAGGATTGCCCCACTAATATATCGGAAGTTGTTCCATGTGTAAACGAAGGTTGCTATGTGGCTGCTAACGCAATTACAATTGGAGGAGGAAACTTAAGCCCAAATCCTAATAGTGCTATTGCCCAAATGATTGCTAGAATAACTAAGTATCTGCTGTATATTGCTTTGGTAATTGCCCCTTTAGCTGTATTAATTGGTGGTTTAATGATTTTTTTTGCGGCTGGCGAAACCGACAAAGTAACTTTGGGGCGTAATATTATTATTTGGGCTTTGGTGGGCTTAGCGATTTTTTTAGCGGCTAAAATTTTAAGCAACATTATTATTACAGCCGTTACTACCTAACTATTAAACTATGGCTTTTTTAGAAGATAAAAATTCTCTCTGGCAAGTTGTTCTAATGATTGGAGCTATTTTAGCAATGTGGCTAATCTCCTCTTTGATCTATAAATAATTTTAAGAATGAATCTATGAAAAGAATTCATCTGTTATTGATTATTTTGGCATTGAGCTTTATACTTTTAACTATTAAGGTAATACAGCCAATTTTAAATTTTTCCCCTGATTAATATAAACAGAGATTTAAAGGGTTGTGACCGAAGAGGAGGTTTTATCAGTGATTATTTCGAGATTATAAAATAAATAGTTGTTAAACCAAAACCCCCTCCGCCCAAAGGCGGAGGGGGTTTTAAGTTATCAACAATCAATTATTATTTCTAAAATTCTTGTTGGGCTAAGCGCTTTGTTTCTTTTTCAAAAAACTTTTTTACCTCTTTCCAGTCGGTTGGTTTTAACATATCTGGGACAATCGTCGCTTCGGCGTCGTCAAAATAAGTTAAGCTTTTTAAAAGGTGCGCTCGATTTTGGCTTAACATTTTAAATTTTTTATCGTAAAGCCATAAAATGTCTTGGAGTGATACGGCTTTTTCTTTAGCCACAATAAAATACATATCAATAAAATCCCTTTTTGTGCCTCTATCGGCTATGGTGGCTAATTTCATAACCGCTATATCTTTAAGAGAAGCAATGTTGATATTGAGAAATTTCTGTGGCTTTTCTAAAAGAGGGTAATTATAAAAAAATAAACTGAATTTTGTTTTGCCAATAAATCCTAAGATCGTGTTTTTTTCTTTGCGGTCTAACTTAAAAGGCTCTGGCAGATTGGCAAGTTGTTCAGTTGTTTCTTGTTCGTTAAACTCTTTTTTTGTAAAAAAGTCAAAATCAACCGAAATGCGGTGGCCTAACTGCAAAGCTAAAGCCGTGCCACCAGCCAAGTAGGCCGTGTCTAATAATTTGCTTTCGCCTAATATGGCCAGTGAGTTTTTCGCATTTCCTGGTAAGGCTTGCTCAAACATAGTATTTTATCTTTAGGTATAGCAAAAAATAATGCCCAAAAATTAGCGCTTTTAGCTGAAAAACCTCTTCTTTCCATTAAGGTTTTTTTGATAACTTTTTTATCATAATTTTTTAGTAGCCATTTTATTTCTTCAGGTCTGCCCATTTCCAAAATCCGCTCAATAATGTATTGGTTATGCTTGTTTTTATCAATTGTTTTGNNNTCCTGCCTAAATTCCATATACTCCAATTATACCACAAAATTAGCGGTAGAAAAAGACCCGAAAGCCTTGTTTCGGGGGCTTATTACTCATATAGTACTGATAAATCCCCCTGTCATTGCGAGCGACTGGAAGGAGCGTGGCAATCTCGTAGTTCTGAGATTGCTTCGTCGTTCCGCCTGCTGGCGGAGCTCCTCGCGATGACACTTCAAAGTATGTTATACTGGTTCAAAGGTTTAAATAATAAAATAAAAAATTATGGAACAAACAAATAAAGTGCAAAGTCAAACCCCTAATCAACAACAAAGTTGTTGCTCTCTAGGTTCAGCTGGCTGTGGTAAAACCTGGTTAGTTGTTTTAATGATTATAGCTGCTTTTGTGGCCGGTGGAGCAATTTACGCCTGGCAACAAAAAGCCATTGGCAGTATCTTGCAAGACTTGCAAACCCAAATCACCAATCTGCAAAATCAGGTGATGAAAAAAGAGACATCTGTTACCACAAATCCAACCATCGATGAAACCGCAAATTGGCAAACTTACAAAAATGATAAATATGGTTATGAGATAAAATACCTGCCAACCTTAGCACCAATAGCTTTACAGCAAGGCCAGCCAGACACGACCACTGTTTTTTCAGGCAATGCAATTTCAGCGAAAATAACAGTATGGGCTAATAAAAAGTATTCTAGTTTGAAAGAATTTTTAGATTATGTCGACAACATACAAAAAACTGCCCACGAGGGAGACCCTAGCGTTCAAGTGAATAAGCAAACAAATATTACAGTTGCGGGGTATGAAGCAGTCCAAAGAAATCAATTCTTAATAGTGGCTGGAATGCCAAATATTGCGACCTATATATTTAAAGACGGGACAGTATTTTTGGTGTCACTTGAAGGTGGACTTGCTGAATACAATGGAGATGCAAGCAACAAAATGCTTTCTACTTTTAAATTTACTAATTAGATAGCTTTTAAACCAAAACACCCTCCGCTTTAGGGCGGAGGGTGTTTTAAATTATTATGATTAGGATTTAGCTTTTTCTACTACTTGCTTGAAGGCTTCGGGTTGATCCTGGGCTAATTGAGAGAGGATTTTACGATCAATTTCAATTTGGTTTTTCTTTAAGCCATCAATTAGTCGGCTGTAAGAGATGCCCAATGGACGGCAACCCGCATTGATTTGGGTTTGCCATAAAGCTCGAAAGGTTCTTTTTTTAGCTTTTCTATCGCGGAAAGCATAGCTCCAAGCTTTCATTACCGCTTCCTTGGCTAATCTGTACTTGCTTTTTCGGCCCCATTTAAAACCTTTGGTGTGTTGCAATAAATTTTTTCTGCGTTTGTTCGCAGTTGTTCCTCGTTTAACTCTTGCCATAGTATAATAATGCAAATGACCTTCTAATTAGCCCATTTGTCGTTTAATTTTTCTAGCTAAAGCCTTAGACACCACCACTAAACTGCGTCGTTGCCTAATTTTTTTGCTAGTTTTTTTGGCGCGGTAATGGTTTTGACCTGAAGCCATTCTTAAAACTTTGCCGTTTTTGGTTATTTTAAATCTTTTAGTTAAAGCTTTGCGGGTTTTCATAAATTATATTTTAGCTAATTCTCGAGCCACAATCATTGTGATGCCTCGAGCTTCCATTTTTAATTCGCGTTCCATCTTAATTGGGATGGCAGTGTTTAAAATGTCCCAAAAAACTTTCATTCTTTTCTTGGGAAAATCACCCATGTATTTTTCTCGGCCTCTTAAAACCATTTCCACTCTAATTTTATAGCCTTTTTTGAGAAATTTTTCAGCGGCTACAGCCCTAGTTTGCATATCATGCTCGGAGATTTTGAAACTTAAACGAATGTTTTTAATTTCTCCGGCGTGCTGGACGCTTTTACCTTTGCGCTCTTTTTTCTCTAATTGGTATAAGTACTTACCATAATCCATTATCTTGCAAACCGGTGGGTCTACCTTTTCGGTTACTTGGATTAAATCAAGGTCGGCCGCTTTGGCTCGCGTTTTAGCTTCTTCAAAGTCAACCACGCCAATCTGTTCGCCCTTTTCGTCAATTAGCCTAACTTTAAGAGCCTTAATATATTGGTTGTAAATTAGTCTTTTCTGCAAATTATCAAAATATATTAATTGTGGAGATGAGGATATTGAAATCCTGTCCAAGGAATATTCCAACAACAAAAATACAAGCTTATCCCATTTATGTTTTAAAATTGAAAAGTAGAAAACGAGAAAAATCTTTTCAATTCGAGCCCTAATTTTTCGTTAAACCTCTTGGGCAAAAGATTTACTTATCTCAAAAATATAACACCTCTAATTAGCTATTGAGCATCGCTAGTAGAGATGCTTGGTGGTTATAAATAAGCACCAAGGACCAACTTTACCTATGAAGCATAAGCATAAGCTGGCTGCTGGTATTGATATACATTAGCATTTGTTGTTTCTGAAAGTTTTACGAGGTTTCAGAGCTCGGCTTGTTTGCTGTGAAAAACTTCCCTGTCAAAGCCTTTCATCCCCCCACAAAACTCAAGTTTTTAAGTTTTTTAGGCGAATTTAAAGCTTTTTAAAAACCCGGCGAATTTCTCGATCAGTTTCTCTTTTTTTAATGACCTCTCTTTTATCAATTTCCCTTTTGCCCTTCACTAAGGCAAAATTTAGCTTAATCTGATTACGCTCATCATTATATACTGAAAGGGGCACCAGAGTCAAGCCTTTTTGTTGAGTTAAGCCCACTAAATGCCCAATTTCTCGCTTGGTTAACAAAAGTTTACGGGTGCGTTGGGGGTTGTACTCTTCTCTTAAATTTTTGGGTTGATAAGGGGGCACCGAAGCTCCAATTAAAAAAATCTCTCCTTCTCTGATCACCACAAAAGACCCTGCCAAGTTCATTTTACCTTGCCGAATAGATTTAACCTCTTGGCCTTTCAAAACCAAGCCAGCCCTGAATTTTTCCACGACCTGGTAATTGAATAAAGCCTTTTTGTTTTCGGATAATGTTTTGGTAATGCCCATATAACCCAATCTTACTAGAATAATGCCAAGTTCTCAAGAGAGATGGACATTTTAGGAATTACCAATAGAATAAAGAAAACCTGCAACTTTAAGGAGAAATAATATGAAAAAGGAATTGATTGGGCTGTTGGCTCTTTTGGCGAGTGCCGAGCCAATTTATTTAGCTTTAACAATTGTTTTTTTAACAGTTGATGCTGTAGTTACTCCATTCGCCTTGCTAGCTTGGCCATTTGCGGGTCATTATCCATACTGGGCTAGGCTCTGCTTATCAAGGGCTTTCGATTGGTTTATGGTTGTTCATTCTGGACTCGAAGAGGGATGCGTGCCATATAAATACGGAACATAGAAAATTTAGCAGGTTAAATGGCGGAGACAACAAGTTCCCCGCCTTTTATTTTGGTTTGAAATACGATAAGATAAAGAATATTTAAAGAAATCAATGAAAATAGAGCTAGAAAAAATTATTAAGGAAGCCGTGGTAAGGCTAGGCAAAGATCAAAGCTGGCCAGAAAACCTTGTTTTTGAAGTACAAATTGAACGGCCAGCTAATTTAGACTTTGGCGATTATAGTACCAATGTTGCTTTGCAATTGGCTAAACAAACCAAACAGAATCCAACCGTGATAGCTGAACAAATTAAGGATACCTTAGTGAAAAATTTGCCGAGTTATCTTAGTAAGGTGGAAACAGTGGGTGGATTTATCAATTTTTATCT
>JAPLWD010000075.1:0-4806 GCA_026396775.1 Candidatus Gribaldobacteria bacterium | reverse complement strand
TTTATCTTTCGTCTAACTATTTATTAGATGAAGTTCAGCGGGTTATTAAAGAAAAAGATAAGTTTGGAGGAAGCTCATTGGGAAAAAACAAAACAATAATAATTGACTATTCGGCTCCCAACATTGCCAAGCCTTTTGGGATAGGGCACTTGCGCTCTACTATTATAGGGCAGGCCATTTATAATCTTTATCAATTTTTAGGGTATAAGGTGATTGGCGATAATCATTTGGGAGATTGGGGTACGCAATTTGGAAAATTAATTTATCAAATTAAAATCAAGGACTTAGATGTTAAAAAGTTAACTATTGAAGAGTTAGAAAAAATTTATATAGATTTTCATCAGCAAGCTAAAGATAACCCCCAGCTAGAAGAAGAAGCCAGAACCTGGTTTAAAAAGCTGGAAGATGGAGATAGAACGGCTCGGAAAATTTGGCAGGCTTGCAAAGATTTAAGCTTGAAAGAGTTTGACCGTATCTACAACTTATTGGGCGTTAAAATTGATTATGCTTTAGGAGAGAGCTTTTACGAGAAGAAAATGGCAAGTATTTTTGCAGAAGCTAAGAAAAAAGGCTTAGCTAAGCAAAGCGAGGGGGCTTGGATAATTGAATTTCCCCCAGAAAAAAAATTGCCAAGTTTAGTTTTAATTAAATCCAATGGTGGCACTACCTATTTTTTACGCGATTTAGCTACTTTTCAGTATCGATTGAAAAAATGGAAACCCGCTATCATTATTTACGAAGTGGGCGTTGACCAGTCTTTGCATTTTAGGCAGTTATTTAGAACAGTAGAGATGCTAGGTTGGGCTGAAAATATTAAGCTTGTTCATATAGCCCACGGTTTAATGCGCAGTAAAACTGGGAAGTTTTCAACGCGAAAAGGTGAAACCATTCACCTAGAAGATGTTTTAAACGAGGCTATAGAAAAGGCGCAAGAAATAATTGAACAATCCGAAACTGATAAAGGCTTGTCCGTAAAAGAAAAGGAAGCTTTAACTAAACAAGTTGGGATTGGCGCTATTAAGTATAATGATTTATCCCAGCACTATTCGCGGGATATTATCTTTGATTGGGATAAAATTTTGAATTTAAAGGGCAATTCAGGGCCTTATTTGCAATATACTTATGCTAGATGCCAAAGCGTTTTACAAAAATCGCCTGTAGTCTCAAGAGTTAGAGATGGCTATCAAAATTTAAATGAAGAGGAGTTGAAAATTTTACGGCAACTAGCACATTTTTCAGAAACCATTCAAGAGTCGGCTTTTTCTTTTAGCCCTAACGCCGCCCTAACGCCGTTTGCAATTATATTTTTGATTTAGCTCAAGATTTTAATTTGTTTTATGCTAAGCACTCTATTCTACAGTCTGGTAATGAGGAACAAACTCAGTTTCGCTTGGCTTTAACCGCAGGGGTGGAGCAAGTAATTAAAAATGGCTTAACCCTTTTGGGCATCGAAGCTCCCGAAAGGATGTAAGTATGAATTTATACGAGGATATTAAGAGGGTTATTAAGAGAGATATCACTGAAAGTGATGCAGTTTTTGAGGATTTTTTAAATAGACTAGAGGAGGGTAATCTGACTAGAGATGAAAACACTTTAACCCATTTTGGAGTTTTCTTTTTGCCGTTTAACAAAAAAGAAAATAAAGTTTTTTTGGTACATCATAAAAAATCAGGGCTGTGGATAGCCCCCGGAGGGCATATAGATAAAGACGAAAGGCTACTTGAGGCTTTAAACAGAGAAATTCAAGAAGAGTTGGGAATAGAGAGATTTTTTAAGGAGTATCCTAACCCCTTTTTGCTCACCAGAACGCCAATTGAAAATAAAGGCCATTTGTGTAAAGTTCATTATGATTTTTGGCATTTAATGGAAACCAATGGTTCTAATTTTAAGGTTGACTCAGCCGAATTTTATATCACTAGGTGGCTTTCTTTTGACGAAGCCAGAAGAATGGTGATTAGTCCATCAAATCTAAAAGCCCTAGAAGTTTTAGAAAAACAAAATTTATGAATGAGTTAGTTTATTATCAAGATCAGTATCAAAAGGAGTTAGAGAGTAAGGTTTTAAAAATTGAGGAGAAAAGGATTTTGTTGGATAAAACAATTTTTATACCAGCTAGTAACACAGAACCCGGAGATGTTGGTAAAATCAATAAGGTCAAAATTGTTGGCTCCAAAAAAGAGGAAGATGGGGTTTGGCATATTTTAGAAAGGCAAATTCCGTTGAATGTTGGCGATATAGTGAAATTAGAGTTAGATTGGAATAAAAGATTGTTAGCGATGCGGTTGCATTCGGCTTTGCACTTGCTGGCCGGGCCGTTTGACAAAAATTTTAATCAGAGAGCGGTGGCTGGAGCGATTAGAGGCAAAACTGCTCATTTGGTTTTTAAGGAAAAGGTGGCGGATGAAATTATCGATCAAGCCATTGAGCAGGCTAATCAAGATATTGAAAATGGCTTAGCAATAAAAAGCTATTGGGATGAGAAAAGGGAGGGTTTTCGGTGGACGCAGGTTGGTGATTATCCAGCCATACCCGATGGCGGTTTACATATAAAAAACACTACCGAAATTGGGAAGATTGTTTTAGCTTCTAAAGACTTAGATCAAGGCCGACAGAAGGTGGAAGTTACTTTTGATATGGAAAATCCGTTCGTAAAATGATAAGGTTATTTTATGGAAAAAGGAATTGGAGGAAATTTTATAAATAGCCTTGAGGAAGAAAAAAATATTGATTTTTTTGGGTTTAAGCAAATGATTGTCGATTTGCAAAATAAGGCTGAGGAAATGAAACGGGATGGCTTAGATTATAAAATGACTGATTATCAGTTAAGACCGAATGATTTAACTATTGATGATTTCGATATTTACAGAAAATGGAGGAGCGGGAATTTGCTAGAGAGAGAGAGTTAGAGGAATATTTAAAAGACTTAGGTTTTGATGATAAAAAATATCCTTTTGCTCATTGGTTAGTTGGTGGTATTCAGAGAGACTGGACGAAAAGAGCATTAGATGAAGCAAAAACAGATCTTGATTTTAACAAAGGATAACTATTTTTCTTTATGGAAAATAATTTTATTGAGGGGGAGCATAAAACTTTGAAGTTTTGGGAGGAGATTGGGTTGTTGGGAAAGATCAAAGAGAAAAACAAACAAGGTAAGCCCTGGAGTTTTTTGGATGGGCCAATTACGGCCAATAATCCGATGGGGGTGCATCACGCTTGGGGTAGAACCTTAAAGGATTTGTTTCAAAGGCTTAAAGCGATGCAAGGCTATAATCAGCGATTGCAAAATGGCTTTGATTGCCAAGGGCTGTGGGTGGAAGTAGAAGTGGAAAAAGATTTGGGTTTTAAGAGCAAAAAAGACATTGAAATTTATGGCATTGAAAAGTTTGTGAATAAGTGCAAGGAAAGAGTGCATAAATACTCTAAAATTCAAACGGAGCAATCTATTAGATTAGGAATGTTGCGAGACTGGGGTAATTGGCAAACCGAGTTTGACGAAAAGGGTGAGTGGATCAAACAAAGCCATTCTTACTACACGCTTTCAGATGAAAACAATTACGCTATTTGGCATTTTTTGAAAGTTTGTCATGAAAAAAAGCTTTTATATAAAGGCCACGATGTGGTGGCTTGGTGCCCAAGGTGTGGCACGGCTATTTCGCAACACGAAATTTTAACCGAGGAGTATAAAGAAATAACCCACCAGGCGGTGTATCTTAGATTGCCAGTAATTGGGCAGGCTAAGACCTATTTTTTAGCCTGGACAACAACGCCTTGGACTTTGCCAGCTAATGTTTTTCTATCAGTTCATCCAGAATTAACTTATGCTAAAGTTGTAGATCCTCAAGGTGATATCTATATTTTATTAAAAGATAAAGCTTATTTAATTGAAGGAGGGAGAATTGTTGAAGAGTTTTCGGGGCAAGTAATGACTGGTTGGAAATATCAAGGTGTTTTTGATGATTTGCCAGCGAGTAAAGATTCTTTTCAGGGTTATGAACACCAAGTTTATCTTTGGGATGAAATTACGCAAGAAGATGGCACGGGAGTTGTGCATTCAGCCCCTGGATGTGGTCAAGAAGATTTTAAACTAGCCAAACAATATCAATTGCCAGTGATTAACCCAACTGACAATGAAAGCAAGTATGTTGAAGGGTTTGGTGAGCTAAGTGGTAAATTTGTTGGTTCAGAGCAGGTTAGAGAATGGATTTTTAATAGCTTACAAGCCAAGGGCTTAGTTTATAAAATTGAAAATTACAAACACCGTTACCCAACTTGTTGGCGATGCAAAAGCGAACTGATTTTTAGATTAGTAGATGAATGGTATATCTCAATGGATAAATTAAGAGAACCGTTGATGAAAGCCGTAGAAAAAATAAATTGGATTCCTGGATTTTGCAAAGAAAGAGAATTGGATTGGCTAAAAAATATGCACGATTGGTTGATTTCTAAAAAGCGTTATTGGGGATTGGCTTTACCTGTTTTTGAATGTGAGTGTGGTCATTTTGAAGTGATTGGTTCAAAAGAAGAATTACAAAAGCGAGCAATTGAAGGCTGGCAGGATTTTGATGGCCATTCACCGCATCGGCCTTGGGTGGATACTGTGAAAATAAAATGTTCTAAGTGTAAAAAGATTGTTTCGCGTATTTTGGATGTTGGCAGTCCTTGGTTGGATGCAGGGATTGTGCCGTTTTCGACCATTCCTGATAAAAAATGGTTTCCAGCTGATTTGGTTTGCGAAGGTTTTCCGGGGCAGTTTAAAAATTGGTTTTATGTTTTATTGGTAATGAGTCAAGTTTTAGAAAACGAATC
>JAPLWD010000020.1 GCA_026396775.1 Candidatus Gribaldobacteria bacterium | reverse complement strand
TTTGACTGCGACAGCACCCTAACAGCTATGGAGGGCATTGATTGGTTGGCTCAAAACAAAGGCTGCTCGGATAAAGTTGAGGTTTTGACGGCTCAAGCGATGGGTGGTAAGATTAAATTTGAAGAGGTGTTTGCTAGGCGTTTAGCCTTAATCCAGCCAACCCTGCAAGATTTAGAGCTTTTAGCTGAACGATATATTGCTAATCAGCTTAAAGATGTTGCTAGTGTAATTGAAAAACTGCAAAGCTTAGGCAAAAACGTTTTTATAGTGAGTGGTGGTTATAGCTTGGCAGTTAAACATTTAGCCCAAAATCTTAACATCCCAGCTGAAAATGTTTTTGCGGTGGATCTTTTCTTTAACCCCAACGGAAACTACTTGGGGTTTGATGATAAAAACCCCTTGACTCGATCAGGGGGCAAAAAAACAGTTATTGAAAAGATTGTTACCACTGGCTCAACTATTTTTGTAGGTGATGGCTTTACAGATTTAGAGGCTAAAAATGCTGTTGATCTGTTTATTGGTTTTGGGGGAGTGATTATCAGACCAATAGTGCAACAAGAAGCCGATATTTTTATTAAAATAAAATCATTAATGCCAGTGCTCTTTTTGGCTTGTGGAAATTTAATTTCGGAGCCAAAAGACACTTTAAAAATATGTTAGTTTTGGAATTGGACAAAAAAAGGCGCGAAATCATTGCCGAAAGTGAGCAGATTAAAGCCGAGCAAAATAAGTTAAGCGGTAAAGGCGCACCAACTCCCGAAGTGATTGAGTTAGCTAAAGCTTTAAAAGAAAAGTTTCAAGCTCAAGAAACGGTTTTGAAAGAAGTGGAAAAAGAATTTGACACTTTAATGCGCCAAATTCCCAACCCAGCTTTTGATGAAGTGCCCGTTGGTAAAGACGATTCAAAAAATGTAGTTAAAGAATTTGGCAAAATCAAAGAAAAACCCCAATTTGATTTTAAACCCAAAGAACACTGGGAGATCGGGGAAGCTTTAGATATTTTAGACACCGAACGAGCAGGTAAGGTGGCAGGTAGCCGGTTTTATTATTTAAAACGCCAAGGGGTTTTATTAGAGCTAGCTTTGGTTAATTTTGCCTTTGAAAAACTAGTGGCAAAAGGTTTTATCCCCATAATGCCTCCCGTAATGATTAAACCCGAAATGGCTTGGGCGATGGGCTATTTAGAGCAAACCGACGATGAAGAAGCCTACCACTTAGAAAAAGACAATTTATATCTAACCGCCACCTCCGAACAAACTCTTGGAGCGATGCATCAAGGGGAAACTTTTGACGAAAAAGATTTGCCTTTGCACTATGTTGGATTTTCAACTTGCTTTAGACGCGAGGCGGGTAGTTTTGGCAAAGATACCAAGGGGATGTTGCGAGTACACCAGTTTGATAAAATTGAAATGTTTATTTTCTGTAAACCCGAGGATTCCTTAAAAGAGCACGAATTGCTTTTATCGATTGAAAAAGAATTAATGGATGAATTAGGCTTACATTACCAAGTGATTGACATTTGCACTGGCGACTTAGGCACGCCAGCTGCTAAAAAATACGATATCGAAACTTGGATGCCTGGGCAAGATAGATATCGAGAAACCCACTCTACCTCCAATTGCACCGACTTTCAGGCCAGACGCTTGAATGTTAGATATAAAGACAAGCAAGGTAAGTTTAATTTTGTGCACACCTTAAATGGCACAGCTTTTTCAACTAGACCCATTATTGCCATTTTAGAAAATTACCAGCAAAAAGATGGAAGTGTAAAAGTTCCCCAGGTGTTACAAAAATACTTTGGATTAAAAGAACTTAAAAAATAGATTAAGGGTGCCTGTTTTTTAGGCACCCTTAGTTTTGTTTCGCCAGCTTTTTGTTTTCCTGGCCTTTTAAAAAATTTTTAATTACCTTGATCATATAGCCAGAAACCTGCAAATCTTCTTCCTCGTAACACACGCCATCAAGATAGAAACTAAACACCTCTATTATGGTGCCTTCCGGAAAATTCCTTGATCGATGTTTGATAATGGTAACCCGTGTATGGGCTTCAATCAAATGCTTTACGGCACTTTTTACATTCTTCGGAAGAATTACGCAATTATCGTCGAGCTTTGTTTCCTCTTTTGTAATTTGCATTATCGTTAGCATTGGCTCGCTCATAGCAAAGCCTCCTTTCTGAAAGAAAACAGTAAAATAAACCTATCTCTATGAATGAAACATCTGCTTTATTTTATACATTAAAAACCTATGGAAGTAAACCAAAATAATAATAAACAAGCTTGGAACACTTTTACGCTAAATTGTCAAGGGAGTTTTTTGCAATCTTGGGAGTGGGGGAATTTCCAAGAATCTTTGGGCAAAAAAGTTTGGCACTTGGCGATAGGGGAGAGAGAACAAATTTTACTGCAAGCTCAAATTATTAAAGAAGATTTTCTGCTTGGCAAATCTCTTGTGTATCTCCCTTTTGGACCCACTTGGCTCAAAAATCTTTCAACTGAAAAAATAGCCAAGGCCTTAACCTGCCTTTGGCAAAAAGTAGGGGAGCTAGCTAAGCAAGAGCAAGCGATTTTTTGTTTAGCCGAGCCAACGCAAGAGTTGCCTC
Source organism: Candidatus Gribaldobacteria bacterium (assembly GCA_026396775.1). Lineage (GTDB taxonomy): Bacteria > Patescibacteriota > Minisyncoccia > Minisyncoccales > CG1-02-41-26 > JAPLWD01. Next base: position 2,794 of record JAPLWD010000020.1, on the reverse strand, counting down.
GAGTAGGGGAGTGGAAAATAGAAAAACCGTTAAAAAGAATCCAGCCCCAAGAAACCTTAATTTTAGATTTAACTCAAAACGCGGAGGATATTTTTAGTCATTTTAACTCCATCACTCGCTACAACATCCGGTTAGCCCAGCGCAAAGGAGTTACAGCCGAGGCAGTAGAACTAACTCTGGAAAACATCGCTATTTTTTACAACTTAATGTCAAAAACTTCGCAAAGAGACAACTTTACAAGCTACCCAAAAACCTATTTTGAAAAACTTCTAGGGGTCTGTCCCCTAGAAGTTTCTAGGGGACAGACCCCTAGGGGGTTCAATATAAAACTATTTTTCGCAAAATATCAAGGTAAAGTGGTGGCTACTAATATTTTAGTTTATTTTGGTGACACCGCCACCCATTTACACGGAGCGTCGGATCATAATTTTAGGCAGGTTAAAGCCCCGCAATTTTTACAGTGGCATCAAATTCAAGACGCCCAAAAAGCCGGTTTTTCAAAATATGACTTTTGGGGTATTTCAGCCACCAAATGGCCCTCGCTAACCGAGTATAAAAAAGGTTTTAGCGGACAAGAATTAGCTTACCCAGATGGTCAAAACCTAGTTTTCCAAAAAAACTGGTACAACTTATACAAACTAACCCGCAAGCTTTTAAGAAAATAAATATGTCGCTTCAAGAAACTAAAACCTGTCAAAACTGCAAAAACCCCCACCAACCTGGTGTCCCGAGTGCCGGCTAATTAGGCGGATGCATTTTAGAAATGAAAGAGCCCTGTATAAAGGAATTTGCAAATTGTGTGGCAAAGATACTCTTTCGATTTACTCCCAAGACAAACCCTTTCTGGTTTATTGCCACGATTGCTGGTGGTCGGATAAATGGAATGTTATGGATTATGGGGTTGAGTATAATTTTACTAAGCCATTTTTTAATCAATGGCGAGAACTTTTAGAAAAAGTTCCACGAATTGCTCTTTCAGTTAAAGATATGACAAACAGCGACTACTGCAATGTTTCTGAACGCGAAAAAGCTTGCTATTTACCTTCGGCCGGCGATAATAATGAAAGAGTGTTATTTAGTAATCGAGTGGTTAAAAACAAAGACTCGGTTGATCTGTATGTATCCTTATCTAATGAGCTTGGCTATGAGCTAGTCAATTGCTTGCAGTGCTATAACCTTAAGTTTAGCCGAAACTGCATCCAATGCCGAGACTCGGCTTTTTTGCTCGATTGTTCTAATTGCTCGGAATGTTTTGGCTGTATAAATTTAAAGAATAAAAAACATTGTTTTTTTAACCAACAGTATTCTAAGGATGAGTATAAAAATAAATTGAAAGAATTAAATCTAGGGAGCTACTCAGAAATAGGAAAAATAAAAAAAGAATATAGCGAATTTATCTTAAAATTTCCCCGAAAATTTGCGAATATAATTAGATCGGTGAACGCTTCGGGAGATAATATTAAAAATGCCAAAGGCTGTGTTTTTTGTTTTGATGTGGTGGGGGATCCATCGGCTGAAAATTGTAAATTTGCTTTTTGGGCGGGTGAAACTGTTAAAGACTGTTATGATGCTGGAGTTGGGGGCGGGCTTAAAATAGAAAGATCGTATGAACTGACCGACACTGGATTAGGATGTGATTCAGTTTTATTTACAGCGGTTGTTTATAGCTCGTTTGATGTTAGATATAGTATTAATTGCTATTCTTGCAGTCATCTCTTCGGTTGCATCGGCCTGCGCAACAAACAGTACTGCATTTTAAACAAGCAGTACACCAAGGAAGAATACGAAGCCTTAGTGCCTCGGATCATCCAGCAGATGAATGATCTGCCTTACATCGATAAAAAAGGCAGGATGTACAAGCACGGTGAGTTTTTTCCACCCGAACTTTCTCCCTTTGCTTACAATGAAACCATTGCCCAAGAGTATTTTCCTTTAACCAAGGAACAAGCTTTGGCTCAAGGATATTTATGGAAAGACCCCGAACCTCGTAATTACCAAATCACTTTAAAAACTGATCAAATCCCAGATAAGATTCAAGATGTCACAGACTCAATTTTAAATGAAATTATCGGATGTGAGCACCAAGGCAAGTGTAACGAACAATGTACTGAGGCTTTTCGAATTATTCCTCAAGAATTACAGTTTTACAAAAAGATGAATCTTCCTCTTCCTCGGCTCTGCCCGAACTGTCGACACTACCAACGTTTAAAACAACGCAACCCCATCAAGCTTTGGAAACGCCAATGCCAGTGCCAAGGAAGCCAAGGGAAGGGCAGACCTTCCCAGATTTACCAGAATACTTGCGAACATACTCATGGCAAAGAGCCTTGCTCTAATACCTTTGAAACCTCGTACGCCCCTGACCGCCCTGAGATTGTTTACTGTGAGGAGTGCTATTTAAAGGAGGTAGTTTAAAAATTTTGAGTATGACCTAAATGTGCGATCGCAAATAATGCGTCGGGGTTAGAAACTAAAATTTACCGACAATCGAGAAATAAACAATAATATGAATTCTTTATCTTGGGTAGAGGTTAACACCCAAAATCTAAAGTTTAATGTTCAACAAGTTAAAAAGCTTTTGCCAGCTGGCTTTAAGATAGCCGGGGTGGTAAAAGGCAATGCCTATGGGCACGGGCTATTGGTGGTAGCTGACTACTTGGCCAAAAATAATTTGGTTGATTATTTAGCCACGGCCAACGATTTGGAGGCTTTAGCTTTAAGAAAACAGGGGATTAAACTGCCAATCATTGTTTTAAGTTATTGGGATATTAGTAATCTAACTCAACTGATCAAC
>JAPLWD010000064.1 GCA_026396775.1 Candidatus Gribaldobacteria bacterium | reverse complement strand
TTAAATAAAACGATAACCAACAATGATCCGATGGCTATCGTTTTTTTCTTACAAAGTTTGAAAAAAAGCTGGTTTTAAGGCATAATCAATTCATAGTTTATAGCTATGAAAATCCCTCAAGAAGTTCAATCACTTATTGAAAAACTCAACCAAAATGGCTTTGAGGCTTTTGCCGTGGGTGGCTGTGTCAGAGATCTCTTACTCCAAAAAGAACCCAACGATTGGGACATTACCACCAGTGCTAGGCCCGAAGACATCGCTCGCATTTTTCCAAAACATTTTTATGAAAACAACTTTGGCACAGTAAGCGTATTAACTGGCGCTAAAAAAGAAAATCTAAAAATAATTGAAAAATTTAGGCGAAGACTTAGCTCGCCGAGATTTTACTATCAATGCTTTAGCTTTAGCCGAGAAAGACAATCAAATTGAAGTTGTGGATTTGTTTAAGGGTCAAGAAGATTTAGCTAATCAAACCATTCAAACGGTTGGTGATCCTAACGAACGTTTTAGCGAAGATGCTTTGCGTTTAATGCGAGCCGTGCGTTTTGCGGTTTGCTTAGACAACAAACAAGTCTGGAATTTGGAAACAAAAACCCAAACTGCTATCAAACATAACAGCCAGCTTTTGCAGTATGTTTCACAAGAAAGAATCAGAGATGAACTAATTAAAATTGTGATGAGCCCGTTAGGAGCTCGCGGAATTGAGCTTTTAAGAAGATTAGAGCTTTTAGAATATATCATACCTGAATTAGAAGCTGGGTTTAATGTTGGGCAAAACAAGCACCACATTTATCAAATTTATCAACACAATCTTTTAAGTTTAAACTATGCTTGTAGTAAAGGATTTTCATTAAGCGTGAGGCTGGCCGCTTTATTACACGATGTGGCTAAACCCCAAACCAAAAAAGGCGAGGGACTAAATTCCACTTTTTACAATCACGAAGTGGTGGGGGCTAAAATCACCAAACAAATTTTAACTCGCTTAAAATTTCCCAAAAAAGATGTTGAGCAAATAACCAAACTCGTACGCTTCCATCTTTTTTACTACAACGTTGACGAAGTAGGTGAATCATCGGTAAGGCGACTTTTACGCAATGTAGGTGCTGAAAACATTGAGGAGTTATTACAAGTTCGACAATCCGATCGCAAAGGATCGGGCGTGCCCAAGGCCGAGCCCTATAAGCTACGCCATTTAAAATACTTGTTTGAAAAGGTGGCTAAAGACCCCATTTCGCCTAAAATGCTCAAAATAAACGGCCAAGATATAATGGAAGCTTTACAAATTAAACCTGGGCCAAAAGTGGGACAAATTTTAGCTGTAATTTTATCAGCAGTCTTAACCGACCCAATCAAAAATGATCGTGAATTTTTGTTTACCGAAATCAATCGACTTGGCGCCTTAAGTGATCAAGACTTATCTAAATTGGCTCAATCAGCCAACACTGAAGTTGAACAAGTCGAAACCAAACAAGACCAAATGACCAAATCCAAGTATTGGGTGTCATAACTTGGCTAAACAAAGTAAATCTTTAAGTAGATAAAAAAAATATGGAAAAATCTTCAAATTTCACAAATATAGAGTGGGATCCTTCTCCGGCTGAACAAAATGAAATGTTACAGATTAAAGAAAATCTTAAACACTTGTTTTTAAGCTATAGATATGAGCCAACTATAAGAGATTGGATGAAGATAAATGAAATTATCAACCATGTTGTAAAAGAAAAAAAAGAATTTATGAAAGAGCAAAATGTAAGATTAAAAAGCAATCCGATAGAAAAACCTAAAGATGAGGAGGAGAGAAGAAAAATCGGGGATATTTTGCTAAAAAAATCCGCAATTCTAAACCATAATTTTGGCGAAGATTCCCACGAAGTAATGGCGAGATTTCTACTAGAAAGTGGAGTTAATAACCCAAGCAAATTTTTAGAAACAACTCCATCAGAAAAAATCGGAGAATATTTAAGAAACCTGTAAACCAAAACGGGCTGTAGTGGACCGGTACCACGCTTGGTTCGGGATCAAGAATTAGAGGGTTCGATTCCCTCCAGCCCGACATTTAAATAATTCAATAAAATAAAAACCGTGAAAATTTTGATTTTTGTAGAGGGAACAATTTTGATGCACAAAAATGCATTGGGATTGAGCAGAGAAAAAATTATCAAACAAGTTCAAAATAATGTTGATCCGTCTTTGCGTGATTATAATTCTTATATCCCCATAAGGAATGCTGTTGCTAAAATTAAATTATGGGAAAATCAAGGAGCTAAAATTTTTTATTTAACCTCTCGTAAAACATCAAAAGAAATTAGCGATATTAAAGAGGTACTATTACAGTATGATTTCCCAACCGGCCAATTACTGGCAAGAGAAAATAACGAGAAATATAAAGATGTCGCTGAAAGAATTATACCCAACATTTTAATTGAAGACAGTTGCGAAAGCATTGGCGGAGTGAAAGAAATGACCATCACTTTTATAAAACCAGAAATTAAACAAAAAATAAAATCAATTGTTGTTAAAGAGTTCGGAGGAATAGACAATTTACCCGATAAAATAAACAAACTATAAAATTATGGAGAATGATTTTTCTTCAACAAAAATCGCTTTATTTAAGGGCAAGGGGATTAGAAGAAAACTGCATAATGGCGAGTGATGGTTTTCGATTACTGTCCGATAATATCGGACGGTTGAAAATGGAAGCGCCAAGTGCTACAATGTAGGCAATAAACAAAGGCTGTATGAGTAAAGATTCTATTTTAAAACAAACGCAAACTTTTTATCTTTTTACTAGGCCATCATTTAGCGAGGGAATGGCTAGGGTTTTAGATATTGGCGGAACCATACAAACCTATAATGAATCTACTCCGTCCAACAAAGCAGACACGGAGGCGCTTAGCCGTGACTGGAAAATGGTTGGCAAGGATATAAAAGACAGTATAAGTGTATATGAACGAAAACAATCAACAAATATCTAAAAAAGGTAATCATCATGGGCAGATAATAAAGCAAGAAATTGAAATGTCTTTTTCGGGTCCATTGCCTCCGCCAGAAATTTTGAAAAAATACGATGAGGTGTTACCTGGCTCGGTTGAAAGAATTATCAAAATGGCCGAACAACAAGCCGAGCATAGAAGATCATTAGAGCAACAGGTAATCAAATCCGATATCAAAAATTCAAAGTTGGGTATTTTGTGTGGGTTTCTGATCGGTATGAGTGGAATTGTTGGCGGAGTCGTAGTGGCAACTTTCGGTCAACAGCCACTTTTTGGCGGAATTTTAAGTTTTGCTTCTTTGGCAGTCTTGGCAGGAGTTTTTGTACATGGCACAGAATCGCGCCGAAAAGAAAGAGCCCAAAAATAATTAACCCTCGCATTTTGCGAGGTTTTTTGTTTATTGAATTAGTTTCAATAGTCTCACATTTTAAATAATCCTTGAAAAAACCAACATAGGCTGGTTTTTTGGGGGAAGTGTGCTACGATATGAGTGTTAGTAGGATTCTCACAACCCCCGTTTAAATAATAAAAGAACGGGGCTCCCTAGCCTTATTATAAAAGGAGAGTTAGTGGAGCTTGGCTAAGCTCCCCCAAGTTTGAAGTTTAAAGTCAAACGCAAACTTAAAGAGAAGCGGTCGTCCTACTTAATAGTAAATCTCTTTTTATAACATGGCTAAGAAGTTATATATCGGCGGGCTATCTTACAATAGTACCGAAGATTCTTTAAAGAATCACTTTGCTCAAGCCGGAACCGTAGAATCAGCTTCTATAATTATAGATAAATTCTCCGGTCGCTCAAAAGGTTTTGGATTCGTGGAAATGTCCACTGAAGACGAAGCTCAAAAAGCAATTGAAACCTTGAACAACAGCGAATTAGACGGTCGCAGTATTTCTGTGGCTGAAGCTAGACCAATGACTGACAGACCAGCTCGAACTGGTGGCGGTGGATTTAACCGCGGTGGCAGTGGTGGTGCTGGCGGAGGATTCAGAGATCGAGGCAACAACAGCTTTGACAAAGGTTCTCGTCGATCATCTTGGTAATTACTAGTTAAGTAATTCCAACCTGCTCCCTTTTGGGGAGCAGGTTTTGTTTTAAGCTTAATCTTGAATTTATCTTAAAAAGTAGCAAAATAAACAAAAAGAGGTGTTAACCTTGAAAAAAATTCGCATACCACCAAGGGTTTCCTTAGTCCTAAATTTCATTTTGTACTTTTTCGTAATGCCAGGCATAAATCTTTTAGCCTATGCAATGTGGGGAATAAACCTATTCCCGCTACAAGGGTAATAGAAGGAGGGCAATAATGAAAAAACGCCTTAAGGTCCTTGCTATAATTATTCTTATATTGTTTAGCGTAGCCATTATTGCAGTAGTAGCTTCAATGGCTACTTACCCTGTCGGACCTTAAAAACAAAAGAAAATAAAAAAACCGAGGAGACATCATGTCTCCTCAATTTTGATTACCTCAACACACTTTTTCCAGAGTTTTTCCTCAAGATATCAACAGTTTATCCCCTAAAACTATAGCGACAACCACAATATTTCTGACAATAAAGCCCCAATTCTTGAGTTATTTCTTTAGCTCTTAGTTGCCCGCCAAAGGATGCTAAAAAATTTAAATCATTCTTTTGGGCAATTTTCTGCCCAATTTCTGCAATAACTTGTTTATTTTTCAAATGGCTAGCTAAAAGGGTGGTCGTAAAATTATCAACCTGACTATTTTTGGCGAACTGGGCTGTTTTTAGTAATCTATCCTTAAAACAAACCAAGCAACGTTTGCCTCCTTCCGGTTCATTTTCTAATCCCACTACTAAAGTTAACCAACTTTCAGGCTTATATTCACCTTCAACAAAATCAAGCTGATAGTGCTTAGCTAAAATTATAGCGGCCTCTTTTCTTTTATTATATTCTTCTTGTGAAGTGATATTGGGGTTATAAAAAAACAAAGTTATTAAAAACCTTTCCTTCAAACTCTCAATTAAACCAGCTGCGCAAATAGCGCAACAAGTATGCAATATTAACTTAGACTTTTCCTTTTCTAATGTCATCTTTTATTTTTTCCATTAATTCAAAATAAAATCTTAAATTGTGCAAAGAAGCCAATCTTTGATATAAGGGTTCGCCCACCCTAAAAAGATGGTTTAAGTAAGCCTTGGTAAAATTCTTACAAAAGTAACAGGCACAAAATTTATCCAAGCTTTTAAAATCATTTTTAAACTGGCTATTGCCAATTTTAACTTTCTCATAAAAATTTTTATCCAGATTAATTTCGCTCTTATGGTTTCTTTTAAAAACAAAAAGCTCTCCGTGCCGAGCATTTCTGGTGGGTAAAACACAATCAAACATATCAACCCCCAGCTTAACCGCTTGAACGATCTGTTCTGGAAATCCTGTTCCCATTTGATATCTTGGCTTATCGCTGGGTAAAATATCAGACAGCCAGGATAAAACCTTTTTAGTCTCTTGGTTGTCTTCCCCTAAACATAATCCTCCAATTGCATAACCATCAAAGCCAATCTTAACTAAATCTTGGGCTGATTTCTCTCTTAAATCTTTAAAAATCCCTCCCTGAACTATACCAAACAACAATGGCTTTTTAGCTCTAAAAGATTTTTTAAAATAAACTCGACTCCTCTTGGCCCACAAAGTTGTCCTTTCAACCGCCCTTTCAATTACACTTTTGTCTTTAATAAAGCTAGGGCATTCGTCTAAAACCATTAAAATATCCGAGCCAATCTTTTTTTGAGCGTCAATCACCACCTCGGGGCTAAAAAAAATGCTGGCGCCGTCATAAGGTGATTTAAACTCCACCCCTTCATCGGTAATTTTGCGATTTTTAGCCAAAGAAAAAACCTGATACCCACCCGAATCAGTTAAAATGGGTGCTTGCCAACCCATAAAGTTATGTAACCCCTTAACCTTTTTTAAAATATCCAAGCCAGGCTTAATAAATAAATGAAAGGTGTTTGATAAAACCACACTGGCTCCAATATTTTTTAACTCATCCGGAGATAAATTTTTCACCGCCCCCCGAGTAGCAATAGGCATAAAAAAAGGCGTTTCCGCCATTCCGTGAAGCGTTTTTAATTTACCAATTCTAGCTTTAGATATTTTTGATTGTTGAATAATCTTAAACATATTAAATAATTAACATGGCGTCGCCAAAGCTGTAAAAACGATAATGCTTTTTAATAGCCTCTTGGTAGGCTTTTAAAATTAATTCTTTATTACTGAAAGCTGACACTAACAAAAGTGGGGTAGATTTGGGTAAATGAAAGTTAGTGATTAAGCCATCCACAAACTTAAATTGATAACTAGGATAAATAAAAATATCAACCACCTTCTCACCCGCCTTTAACTTGCCATTTCCAGTAAAGCTTTCCAAAGTGCGGGTGGCGGTGGTACCAACCGTAATAATTCTTTGCCCCTTAGCTTTAGCTTGATTTAAAAAATCAGCGGTTTTTGGATCAACCATTGCCCACTCTCCGGCCATTTGATGATCCTGCACATTTTCAGTGTTAATGGGTTGAAAAGTGCCCAAGCCAACATGCAAAGTAATCTCTTTAAAAATCACTCCTTTCTTTTTTAAACTGCTTATCAACCTCTTAGTAAAGTGAAACCCAGCCGTAGGTGCAGCCACCGAGCCAAATTTTTCAGCATAAACAGTTTGGTATTTTTGCCTTAATGTTTTCTCGGATAGTTCAGAATGGATATAGGGTGGAACCGGAGTATAGCCACAAGCAAAAATGACTTTTCTTAACGCTTCGCCTTGTTGATTAAACTCGATAATCTTTTCATAACCCAAGTTCTTAATTATTTCCCCCTGAAACTTCTTTGCAAAATCTATTTTTTGTCCTAAGGCCAACCTAGGCTTGCCAATAATCTTCCATTGGCTTGACCATACAAAATCGCCACTCTTTTTAACAATAGGATTTAATAATAAAATTTCGGCCACCCCATTAGTACCTACCTTATTGCCAATCAAACGAGCTGGCAAAACTTTAGAGCAATTTAAAACTATCACATCGCCTTTCTTGAAAAAATTACCAATATCTTTAAAGCGTTTATGCAAAAACTGCCCGCTATCTTTATTGATAACTAAAAGTTTAGACGAATCCCTAGGCTCGGCTGGTTTCTGAGCAATTAATTCCTTTGGCAGATTATAATCAAATTCGCTTAATAGCATAAAATTATTTAAACTTAAAATACCCTAAAATGCAATAAAGATGGTTGCTTTTCAGTTGAAATGCATTTAAAATCAGCTTAAGGGCTCATAGTATAGTGGTATTACACCGCATTCGCATTGCGGCAACGCGGGTTCGACTCCCGCTGAGTCCAAAAACTAAATTTCTAAAATTTAATAAACTTATGTCCCTCGAACAGGCAAACCCCACAAATAACCCAACTGAACAAGAAATAAAAGCGCCGCAAAAAGAAATCCAATTCTCAAAAACTTTGGCTTTTCGCCCAGTTGATGGAAATTTTGAGGTTTTAAAATTATCGGATCGCTCACTAACTAATCAAGACATTATAGATGGGTTGCGAAGCTGGGGAGACAAAGCGAATTTCGTGTTCTCCATTTTACTGGATGGCCTCCCCATACAGCTTTACGATCCTAAAATGGAATTATCCCCAGAACGGAGAGCTATTGTTGAATCACTAAAGGCTGGCCAACCAACTTTTATTGCCCTCAATAAACATAAAATTGATGAAAATTTTGTAGAAGCCTGCGAAATGTTCGCAGGTAGCCAACCTGGGATAATTCTCTTGCCAGAATCCAAGTCAATCTTGCACCAAATTTCCGGTCTTAAACTTCCCAATGGAGACATTCTAAGAATGATGCTAGGCAAAAATCAAAAAAATCTTGATGATTTTACTACCCGCTTAAATCTAATCACACCAAAAACTGAAATAAAAAAACTTAGCGAGGAAAAAGCTGTCTACGCAAGGGAGTTTATCTGCGACGGAGAAAGGCCGATAACAATTTCATTGGATGAAATGGAAGATTGGCTTAGCAGAGTCAAAGCAAGCGGTTTAATCTTTGAATTTGACGTAGGGGAAAAAGATTCTTCATTAGATAATTTTATCCGCAAAGATGGAAAAATTTTTTGGATCGATGGCAATATCCTTGGGGCAAAAATAGCCAAAAACATAGAGGATTTAGATGTTTTCGTTGAAAAACAAAGACGAACTCTAAGTGGGTATATAAAAAAATCTTAATTTTATAATTTAATTATGATCAAAAGACTAATTGCGGTTATTACGGTTACTTTAGGGGTTTGCTTTACGAGTTTGATGCTTTTGTCTATTTGGGAAGTAGGTCCATTCAATATGCGAGGAGGCGAAGGGCTAATTTCAAGCAAGCTTCAACCAACTTTGGGGCTTTTAACTTTATCTTTTTTAATTTTGCTGTGTGTGCTAAAATTAGTGGAAAAGAAAAACTAGCATGCCCCAAAAAAATAATAAAATCCTAACTTTCGTTGTTCTCTTAGTTTTGATTGCCTTGACTGTGTTAGCTTTTATAATTTGGCAAAATAATAATCCTAAAACTTACAACCCTCAACCCCAAGCGATCAATCCAACTCAACAACCAGTTCCTCAAGAAATAAAGCCAGCCGAGATATTTAAGCAGTTATTCCCCACCAAAAACCTGCAAGTAACCGCTAATCGGCCGGATTGTTTTTTTGACAAATCTACTATTACCGTTGCTAAAGATGGAGAAGCCTCATATCGTTTAGCCGATGTTTATTGCTTAAGTGAAATTGTTAAAAAAGGATTTTTAAATAATGGCCAAGAAAATTTACTTCTAGTAGTTCGCTATGGTCTTTACAATAGATTAAAGTCTAATACCGATGAAGTTATTTTTGGGGAGGGTGAAAAATATCCAACCAGCCCCCATGTGGCAGGAATTGAACATGTTTTTTTAGCTTTTATTGATTCAAAAACTAACCAGTTAGCAAGTGAAGTCAAAGAGCTGTCCGCTGACTCAATTTTGCTCAGTTATTACACCTGTAACAATGGAACCTATATTCTAGTTACCAAAAGTATTGCTTGGCAGGGGGCAGGCGAAACTAACGCTGAATTGTTCTGGCTTAAAGATAATAAATTTGAATCTAAAATTATAGTTGCCGAAGAACTAACCCCCGAAAAAGGAATTACTCTAACTCCACAAACTGATAAAATTGTAGTCAACCAAAGTGTTGCCACAAACCAGCAAGAATCTCACTATTACGATTTAGTGTGGGATAAAAATACCTGTAATTTTATTAAACAATAAAATAAATAAAGGTCACTTAAATAATTAAACACCACAAAATATATGCCTTTCGAAAATCTAAAAAATTTATTTTCAAATAAAAAAGAACCCGAGCCTACAGATCCCAAGATACCTAGTCGT
>JAPLWD010000107.1:554-3345 GCA_026396775.1 Candidatus Gribaldobacteria bacterium | reverse complement strand
TTAACCCAAGCACTAATCGTAAAACCACCAGCTTGATTTAGATAAAGTGCAGAAGGATTACCACAATTTACAGTATCATTCACCCCATCAAAACTTAATGCTCCCCCACCGGGGCGACCACCCGAAAACGGCTGAATGCCACTTGCCCACACAGGCCGAGCAGCAGCCACGCCAGCACCAAGCGAGCCGTTATTATTATTCCCGGATTTATCAAACGCCGTGGTGCTACCCATTTCATCCATATTCCAGTAGCCAACAAGGCCTTTGTTCACACAATCAGCCGGGCTTTTATCACAATCGGTTATACGGGTGCCAATATACAATGCTTTGCCTTTGTTATAATCATTTTTAACTTGGCCAGCCGTACGAACATAATTATAAATTTTTACATCGTCAATAATACCGCTAAAGCCCTCTCCTATTGTATAACCAATAAGCTCTGTATTTGACCCCAATGAAAATGAACCGTCGAGTTTCCCGTTGATATAAAATGTTGAATCAATACCATCTTCCGGATATGTAAGCGTAATATAATACCAGGTATTTGGGCTAAGCGTAGAGTTTGAATATGCTGTACTGCCCATTTGAGTAAACATAATCTTATACTGATTTGCGCCAGCCGTTATCTCCCAAGCTAAGCTAAATAACAAACCAAAATCGCTCGATCCATATTTTAAAAATACTGGATCACTCCCCGCAACAGGAAGCTCTCCGGTTTTTACCCACATAGATACGGTTCTAGCAGATCCTCCTGCCGGAAATATTTCATCGCTTCCAGATACATAATCATTTATGCCATCAAACTGCAAGCCAGTGCCATACACGCCATTTACCCACTGCACTCCGCCCGTTAATGTGCCGTTACTTAAACTGTTGTAACTATCAACAGTGGTACTGGCACTGCCCTCGTCAAATTTCCAATAAGCAATTGGCGGTTCGCCTTGATCGTTTGTAGCAAAAATAAAAATCCCCCCAGCCACAAGCAAAGCAACCCCAACCGCCACAAAAATAAACTGCTTTGTAAAAATAAATTGTTTAGAAAAATAATTCATCCTTAAAATAAAATCTTAATTTCCCAAAAAACTCAAAGGAGAGGTCGAAGGAGTTAAACTCCTTCGACCCTTCGAGTTGAAAAACTACTCTAATAAATAACTCTTCATTGCTTTATTTGTTTTGCTTTCGCTAATTACCATTTTAGCAACTTCCTCAAACTGCCCAACGCTAGCAAATTGTGATTTAATAATGTCTAACCCACTCAACACCGAAAGATTTGTAAGTTGCAAGGAGTTCAACTCCTTGCATATAGCACGATAACTTGACCAAGGATAGTCGCTGGCTTTTCCAATATCATGAATTTCAATGTTTCCGTTCACGTAACCCAATAACCATAAAAGATAACTCTCTTTATTAATATGAATTTTTTTAAATCTTCCCTGAAACAAAGCTCCAGAACGCTCATACTTTTTGTTAAAGTAATTCGTGTAGCTTGTGCCAACCCTTTGCATAAAATCAGAAATCCCATTGTCTTTTAACTGCTTTAATATTAAATGAAAATGATTCGGGTTTAAAGAATAACTGATTATTTCCACAATTTTTTCCTGTTGCTGGATAAAACTACCAAGCTCTTTAAACTGCAAGGAGTTCAACTCCTTGCAAGAGCGAGGATCAAGACCTAATACTGCTAATCTTTCCTCGTAATATGTTTCGTTGTTTAAATCACGAAGGCAGTCAAAAAATTTCCAAAAGTCCTCGTCATCAAGAAAAACTACCCGCTTGTCAACTCCACGGTTATAGATATGATAATATTCACCAACTGCAAAAATAATAAAATTTTGAGCCATATTTTTTATTACAGGGAATGCAAGGAGTTGAACTCCCTACACTCCCCAATCAAAAACCCCGATGCCCAGAACCGCTAAAATTATAAGTTGTTTACAATAATAATTCATTAGGATTTCATTTAAAATTTAAAATTGTTTCTACGGTAGCCCCTTCACCCCCCTCTCATAATCCTGCTTTATCTGCTCCGCGCTCCTCGCATAATTCCAAATCTTCACCTCGTCTATGAGGCCGTTGAACATATATGTTGGACCACTAATTAACCCTATTCGCGCACTCATATTTATATTTTTTATAGTTCCCGTACCAATAACTTGCCCAAGATAAACACCATTAACATAATACTTTCTAACATTACCATTCAATGTTGCTGCTATATGATACCAAGTGCCAACTTGAAATGGATAAGCTATTGCCCCCCATTGCGTAGCATCACTCGTATTCCTATAAGCTAATTCAAAATAAGCAGTGCCGTGAATATTTACCCAAAAATAAAATTGAGTTATACTCCCGACAACCGTCTGCCAACCTCCAGTATCCGAAGATACTTTTATCCAGCTTTGCCAAGTAACTTGATTAGTATTTGAAAAATTAAAATTAGCATTTGCGGGAATACCCACATAATCATCCACCCCATCAAAACTCATCGCCCTCCCTATCATCGCGGTTGAGGTTGACAACACCGAAGTGCTTGTGGCTGTCCCCGAATAAGCCGTGCCTGTATTCCCCTTGCCCGAATAATCAATCACCGAAGTCAAAACATTGTTGTCGTCTAGCTTCCAATACCCCACCAGTCCTGTGGATACTTTTATCTTGCCCAAGTATCCGTCTTTGGTAGAGTTATACATCTGTGAAACCTCCGAAGAAGACAACGCCCTGTTGTATATGCGGACATCGTCGATGAGCCCGTTGAACAAATTGCTTGCCCCATCATTTCTTGAACCAATATTAA
>JAPLWD010000107.1:0-513 GCA_026396775.1 Candidatus Gribaldobacteria bacterium | reverse complement strand
GTAATAGTTGTAGCTGATAAGTTATTATACAGAGGAGTGCCTTGTGCTTGTAGAACGCCATTAACATAAAAATTTACCCCAGAAGCCAAACTATTGCCGTTATAAGTCACTGTCACATAATACCAATTAGCCGTAGATGAAAAGGTATTAGCTGTTACTGGTTGCAATTGGCTTGTTTCTACGGTATTTCGTAAAATAAAATGGATTGTATTGTCTGAAAAAAACCATACATTCCAACCCCTGTATGTTCCTGAATTCAACATTTTAGAAGCAATAATTTGGGTAGTTCCAGTTGCTCCTCTTTTAACCCAAGCAGAAACTGTAAATGAACTTGTCCTTTCAAAATCAAGGACATTTCCCATCCCCACATAATCATTCACCCCATCAAAACTTAACCCCTTACCCAGCTTGCCAGTTGTCCAAGTCGGGTCTGCTGGCTCTGCTGATGTAGAAGTCCCCAGCCTCCCAGTATTCCCATTCCCACTGCTGTCATAAGCATACTGCCCCGTCCCC
>JAPLWD010000015.1:4972-8980 GCA_026396775.1 Candidatus Gribaldobacteria bacterium | reverse complement strand
TAAAATTGAATTGAACTCACTTTTTAAAAAAACTTTAGCTGGTTTTTTAACCCAAATCCTTAAAGTTCCCAAGGGGTCGCCTATTACTTCCTGCTGAAACATTTTCCGAAACATCAGTTCTTGTTTTAAAATACTTTGGCCTTTGATTAAACCTTTATAGGGTTCAACATCCCCACCCTTCCACTCCCCGTCCCACGGAGCGTAAGAAGCGCTCCAAAAAATTTCTCCTGCCCCCATTCGGCCAAAAATCACCAAGTGGTACATTTGATAAGACCGATAAACCCAAGGTGCCATCATTACCAGAGTAATCCCAAACATTAACAAGCTTTGTTTTAAAGCTGTTTTCCAATTATGCTCAAACCACCACAAAAACGGAAAAAGAAAAATTGGTAAAAATAAAGCGATAGAACGAGTTAAAGCAAACAGCAGGATTAAAAAAGTAAAAAATATCTCCGTCAGCACTTCTCCCGTATAGGCAATAAAGGCTGGATACAAAGCAAAAATTAAAACCGCAATTAAACCAACTTTTTTGCGAAAATATTTTTCACCAAAATAGTAAAGCAAAACAGCAATCAAAATACTTAAAATTAACTGAGCGATTTGAACGGCCAAAATGCTGTGCCCAAACAAAAAATAAATTGGCAGTAAAAAAAACAAAGGAAAGCCAGGCTCGCGACCCGCAAACGGCACCCCATCATTCTGGGCATAATTATGTTGAGTTAAGGTATTCCAAGCTAGTTCATCATATTGAGAAGCATCAATCCAAGTTAACGGCGGATGCAAAGCCACCAAAAAAACAACTCTGGCTATAATTAGTAAAAGCAAAATGGCAACTAAAGCCCAGTGTTTTTTAAAGTAACTTAATATTTCCATAAAAGTAAAAATATCCCTACCATAATTACAAAGATGCCTACAATTTGGATAGCTGATAAATTTTCCCTAAAGATAAAACAAGAAAATAGGGTTACCAATGAAAGGTTTAAGGCGGTAGAAATAGGGTAGGCAATGCTCAATTTTATTTTTGATAAAGTTAAAATCCAAAAGAAAAAAGCTAACCCAAAAAAAGTTAGTCCGCCTACCAGGTAACCATTTTGAAAAAACTTAACTATAAAACTTCCCAAGCCTTTCAAGCTCCAAGTAATTTCACCTAAAGCCAACACACCTTTTTTCAACAAAAGTTGAGCTAGCACCGTAAAAATAATTGAAGTCCCCAATAACCAGAAAAACATATCCCTAAATTTATATTATTTTATTATACCCCATGTTCAAATATTTCTATGGTTTTTAATCTAAAAAAATAAATTAAGACTAATAAAGCTACAAAGTAGTTTAAATTATAGCCGAACAAAATTATAAAATTAGGTAAAAACAAGGGTAATAAAATCAGCAAGCATAAAAAAACATTCTTTTCATATTTTTTTAAAAGATAAAAACTAACAGGAATATAAAACACTAGCCCCATAATCCATAAAGCTGAATTGCCAAGTAACATCAAAACTAGAGCCGAAAAAAATAAAAATTCTTCTGGGTAATCTTTGTTTCTAGTGAAATAACTAAAGACTAACAATAAACAACCTGCCAGTAAAGAAGCATACTTTCCCAGCCAATCCATAAAATTAAGCGAGTGGTGAATAAATTTATGCGTAAAAATAAAATTACCCTCTGGACTGACAATAGTTTTGGTAGCTTGATCTAAATAATAACCCGGTAAATTAATGTCTAAAACAACTTTTGCCTTCGAAACGAAAAGGCTACCCATAAAATCAGCGAACAACCCCACTGGTAAAAACAGCAACGAGCTAAAAAAGATAGTGGCTAAGAAAATCCCTGATGAAATTACAATTTTCCAATTTTTTCTCACCGCAAAAAATATCCACAACAAAACCGGATAAACTTTAAGCACGCAAGCTGTAGCTAAAAATAGTCCACCATACCATTTATCTTTTTTAAACCAAGCTAAAATAACTAACAATAAAATCAGCAGATCAATTTGCCCCCTTTCAAAACTAGCTACAATCGGAAAGCTCAAAAAAATCAACAATAAAAATTCAGTTTTGATATCAAATCGCTTCTTTAAAAGATAAAATACAAGAAACAAGCAAACCCCAATCAAAAATGAAAAAACCAGTTTAGCCCAAAAGTAGGGCAATAAAGCCAAAGGAGCAAATAGAAACAAAGCTATCGGAGGATAGATAAACCTTGAGGTGGCCAAAAAATTATTGCTATCAAAATAGACAGGGGAGATAGCAATGTTATTTAAATAAGGATTGAGTCCATTTGAAAATGATTTTCCCGCCACATAAAACCCTCGGAAATCCATTTGATAGCTTTCTAGAACCAAGAAAAAATAAAACAAAGAAAGTAGGATTATCCACACAATCCAGCTCTCCTTAGCTAAAAAACCCCTAGTTTTCAAAAAAATTCAAGACTTTTTATGCCATAAAGAAGGGTGGCTCCTCCGTTGCCACCCTATTTTTTCGAGATATTGCCACCTAAATTTCTTCACAGTCCCGCGCCAAAAAAAGCATTGTCTCTTGTGGCCAGTTAGAACTAAACCACTCAAACGCCTTATCTTTTCCGGCATTTTTTAAAGCCTCGAGAGCTTTTTTTGTCGAAACCTCCACAAGTTGCCATGCGCGATTTTTTGTCCATCCAGGCAAGAATGGGCCTCGCTCAACCTCTATTTCCACTCCAACCCATTCTCCGCTAATCTCCGGCGGGATATCATCCGCTCCAGATGGAATTTTAACAATTTTCATCTTTCTCCAACTTTCCGACATTTTCCTCACCTCCCCTTAAATTAAATAAACTTAATCTTCCTCATTGCAAAAAGAACCATCTTTAGTAACAGCCAACCGTGTTTAAACCGCTGGATATTGGTTTGCCCATAGGTTCGCTCTTGATAGCGAATTGGCAAATCAATAATCTTCAAATTTAATTTAGAAGCTCCAAACAACAAATCAAAGTCGCCAAAAGGATCAAAGTCGCCAAAAAAGGTTCGGCCTTTTTTAATCGCCTCATAATCTTTTTTCCATAAAACCTTGGTACCACACAAAGTGTCCTTAATTTTTTGACCCAACAGCCAGCTAAACATTGCTCCAAAAAATTTATTACCCAACACATTCAAGAACTGCATTGAATGCTTTTGCAACGGATAAACTAACCGAGAGCCATTGATAAAATCAGCTTTATTGTTGACTAAAGCCCAATAAAATTTCGGCAATTCTTCAGGAGGCATCGTTAAGTCAGCATCCAAAATCATTAATACCTCGCCCATAGCGTATTCAAACCCCTTTCTCACTGCATCCCCCTTGCCCACCCCGTCTTGCCCTAAGACCTTTATGACCACCTTTGGATATTTCTTTTGTACCCTTTTTATCTCTTGCAAAGTGTCATCCTTTGAATGTCCCTCTACAAAAATAATTTCAAAAGGAGCAGGAAAGTTTAGCAAGCGTTGAACGGCTACTTCAATATTGCCCTGCTCATTGCGAGCAGGAATTATAATTGAAGCCATCGACTGCTTATCTTCTTGGTTAGTTAAGCCTTGTGGCCGAGCCACAATTACTTGGGCTAAACCCAGTCGCCTTAACAATGGTAAATGGACTAAAAAACGGTTCAATAAACCAGAAACTAAAGGGAAGTAAAAAGGGCAAAGTATCCCCTCGCCTCTTTTTATCACCTCAAAACCAGCTAAACCTAAAAAATTCTGCAAATCATTAAAACCCAGCCAAGTTTGCTCCAGCGACTTACCCTTAAAACCCAAAAACTCCGCTAGTTTAATAGCCGGTTTCCAAAAAGAATTTTGACAAACAATCACCAAACGCGAGTTCAAATAAGCTTGCTTTTTTATTTCTTCAAAAGTAGTTTGGATATCCTTTAAAAAACCAACTTGGTTATTAAAAACCAAGTAATCGAATTGAACCTCTAATAAATGCGTTTCTTCTGAAAAATAAAAAACCGAAGCCTCTCTTGGCATCAAAAAAGACAAAATCCGTTGTACTTCTTTTT
>JAPLWD010000015.1:3420-4912 GCA_026396775.1 Candidatus Gribaldobacteria bacterium | reverse complement strand
CTACTCATATTAGCCTTCTCTTTTAGAGAACTTTTCCGGGTCTTCAATATTTTGATCTTTCATTAACTGATTGTTAATTTCTTCGGTTGTTTTATGTAACTTAAAATCAACCCCCTGTTTATCGGCAAACTGAATCATTGCCCGAATATCTTTAACCAAACACTTGCCACCATAACCCCGATAACCCTTGTGCCACACCTCTAAATGGCTCCGCCCGATTCTTTTATCGGCGGCTGTGGCCTCTTTCACATTATCGTAATCTAAACCTAACTTGGCGCATAAATCATACATCTGGTTAGCAAAAGCCACTTTAACGGCAAACCAATTGTTACCAAAATGCCACAGTAAAACTCTCCTTGGTGTACCCAACAATTTGCCGGTCAGGATAACTCATATCTTGATCAGCTGTTAATTCAGTTAAAAATTCTGGATTAAATAAAAACTTGTGTTGGGGAAACTCGGTTTGCAATTTTTCAGTAGTGCCAGGCACCACCGTTGATTTAATTACCACCACCTTGGATTCTTCAATTTTAGAGCAAGCTTCTCTGACATACGATAAATCAAACCCGCTTTCAGCAACTAAATAAGGAGTAGGCACGCAAATAAAAATAACATCCGCTTGATTTACTTGCTCCAAAGACCCTTCGCCCGTGCCCTTATCAAAAACCAAAGGAGTGCGCCCCACTTTTTCAAAATACTTTTTAGTAGCCCCTCCCACCATCCCAACCCCCATTATTCCAATTTTTAAATCCGCAATCTTTTTATCAATCATAGATAGAAACAATAATTGTAGAATTTTACGTGTTTGCTTAAAAATTGTCATTCCAACGACACATCCCCCTGTCATCCTGAGCGAAGCGAAAGATCTCAGAGATTCTTCGGCTCCGCCAGCTGGCGGATGCCTCAGGATAACAAGCAAACACATAAGTCCTAAATTAATTATTAGTAATTTTAATTTTTTCCTTCAAACCACTTTTTAGTTATCTCAACCCCTTCTTCTAAGCTTACCTTGGGTTCCCAATCAAGCAACTCTTTAGCTTTTTGAGTATCAGCTTGAGTGTGCAACATATCGCCTGCTCTTTGAGGCAAATATGTTTTTTCACCCCCAACCAAATCGGCCAAATAATTAATTGATTGGGAGGTTTGAGCGCCAATATTAATCACCTCTCCTCCTTTAACTTTCGGGCTTTCTATTGCCCTAATATTAGCCGTCACCACGTCGCTTACAAAACAAAAAGCTCTGGTTTGTTCACCATCGCCAAAAATAGTGAAAGT
Source organism: Candidatus Gribaldobacteria bacterium (assembly GCA_026396775.1). Classification (GTDB taxonomy): domain Bacteria; phylum Patescibacteriota; class Minisyncoccia; order Minisyncoccales; family CG1-02-41-26; genus JAPLWD01. Next base: position 3,637 of record JAPLWD010000015.1, on the reverse strand, counting down.
TTCTTGTTGGCTGTGTTGCTTCAAAAATTTGCCCAAAACTAAGCTGTAATCCGAATTAAAATCAATTCTAGGACCATAAACATTAAAATATCTCAAGCAAACCACAGGCAGTTGATAAAGCTCGGTAAACATTTTAGCCCATTGTTCCCCGGCCAATTTTTGCAAACCATAAGGGCTAATCGGGTTAGGAATCATCGTTTCGACTAAAGGCATTTTA
>JAPLWD010000015.1:0-3331 GCA_026396775.1 Candidatus Gribaldobacteria bacterium | reverse complement strand
ACGAACCCATAATATTTACCCTAGAAGTTCCTACTGGATCAGCCACCGAAACCGGAACCCTCGGGATGGCTGCTAAATGAATCACAAAATCAATCCCCTTAAATAACAAACTCATTGATTCCCAATCGCAAATATCCACCTGATGGAATTCGGCTTGTGGATTAACATTTTCTTTTAAACCACTCGAAAGATTATCTAAAACCACCGTATGGTGTTTTAGCTCAACTAATTTATCCACGAGGTTTGAACCAATAAACCCCGCCCCCCCCGTCACCAATATCTTTGCCATATTTTTTTAATTTAATTATTTTTTAAAATTTGTTGGATACCTTGTTCTAAAGAATACTTCGCTTCAAACCCCAGAACTCTTTTGGCCTTGGTTGTATCAGCCAAGGTATACATTACATAATTTTTAATCGGGTTGGCTTGATATTGGGGCTGGATATTTTTACCTAAGGCTTTATTTAAAATATCCACTAATTGATTCATATCATAGCTTTCACCCTTGCCCACATTAAAAACATCACACCCAACTTGGCTCTGCATTGATAAAATTAAAGCCTGTACAATGTCTCCCACAAAAGTAAAATCTCGAGTTTGCTTACCGTCGCCATAGATCAAAGGAGCTTGATCCTTTTCCATATCCCAAAAAAATTGAGAAACCAAGTTAGCAAACCGACCCTTGTGTTTTTCGTTGGGGCCATACACGCTAAAAAATCTTAAACCTACCGAAGCCACGCCGGATAAACCATAATACATCTTAGCCAATCTTTCCATAGCATAGCGACCTTCAGTATAATAGTCAGTTGGCAAAATTGGCATATCTTCGGTTAAGGGTGGTTCGTTGCCGTTATAGACCGAAGACGACGAAGCATAAACTAATTTGCAATTTTCCCGTTGGGCTAAATCCAAAATGGCTGTAAAGTCATTAATGGCTTGCCCTAATAAAGAATGATTTTCTTTATACATTGGCGAAGACGAAGGAATGCCTAAATGAAAAATACCCTTCAAATCTTTAATACTGGGCTGACTCAAAGCCCCACCCGAATTTATTTGAAAAAATTCAATTTTATCTTTCACCTTGTCTAAATTTTCCAATCGCCCCAAAGATAAATTATCCACCACTAAAACCTCTTCCCCACTTTTAACTAACTCTCTCACTAAATTTGACCCCACGAATCCTGCCCCGCCTGTTACTAAATATTTTTTCATATTTTATAAATAATCAAATCTTTTTTCTTTTTCTAGTTTTTCAATAATTTGCTTAACCTTTTGTGAATGTTTTTTATCGCACACCAAAATAATATCATCCGTGTGAGCAATGATTAAGTTTTTAACCCCAATTGTCGCCACTAATCTTTCACTGGTGCCATAAACCATAACCCCCTTAGAATCAATATCAATATGATTTCCTTTGACATAATTTTTATTCGGGTTAGCCAAGCAATCCTTTAGCACCGACCAACTCCCCACATCACTCCAACCCATCTCCAAAGAAACCACTGCTACTTTAGGATACCGCTCCAAAACACTGTACTCCAAAGACTCTTTTTCAAGTTCCAAAAACTCTTTTTCTAAAATAACGGAAAAATTTGGCTTTTTAACTACTTTTTTAATTCTTTGATAAAAAGCGTACTGCTCGGGTACAAACTTTTTAATCAACTTTAAAATTAAAGCCGGCGTAAAAATATAAATAGCCGTGTTCCAAAGATAATCGCCACTAGCTAGATATTCTTTGGTTCTTTTGAGGTTAGGTTTTTCTTTAAAAAGGTCGACTTGGTTAAATTGAAAATCACTAGACTGGTTTAACTTTTTGCCCTGCTTAATATACCCTAAACCCGTGTCAGGAAAGTTGGGTTTAGCCCCTAAAATTAGAATAAAATCGCCTCGGCGTTTAATAAATTTTTCACTGTAACTAATGGCCTCTCTAAATAAATCTACTTTTTTGATTAAATGATCCGACGGCAAAACCAAAATTGGTTCTTCAAGATTTTGCTGACACTTTAAAGCTATAAACAACAAAATAGCAGGAATTCTTTCACGACTGGCAGGTTCGGTAATAATATTTTCGGCAGGCAATAGTGGCAACTCATTTTTAACTTCAGCTAGATATTGAATATTAGTGGAAACAAAAATATCTTGCCATTTTAGTTTAGGTAATAATCTGTGAGCTGTTTCTTGAAGCATCGTTTGGTCGCTCACCAATTTTTGAAATTGTTTTGGCTTATCTTGACGGCTTAAAGGCCACAACCGAGTGCCCTTACCACCCGCTAAAATTAAAGCTTTCATATAAATTATCTTATCTATTTCACCCCAAAAAGGCAAGCTTTAACGCATCGCATTAATCTTTTCTCGTGTTTTCGTGCCAACCAAGCCTGTGCCTTTAGTTAAACCAAAAGGCGTTAAAATTTCAGCTAGATATTTTTCTTGAAAACGGATCACCGCCTTTTGAGTGGCTAAACCAAAATAGCCAGTTACCCAGCCTTCGGGGTAAATACCTAAACCCTGTTTTTGTAAAAACATTTGCAAACACCGCACACTTGAGCTAACTTGACCAAATTTTAAATTAACTAAAAATGCACCACAGCTACCACTTTGAGCATCTAAATTTCCAGCCAATTTTTGCTTCAGCAAAATAATTTGCTGTTCCAATTCCAAAATTTTAGCTCGCAAAATAATCGTTGATGAATCTTGGATGCTAGAAGTGGTTGTTGCCACCGACAAACCCGCCTTTAAAACTAAATTAAAATTATAACTTTTAGCTTGAGTTTGCGAATTAACAGTTAAGTCCTGAATGGTTGGCGCCAAAACTAAATAACGGCCTTGCTCGCCAAATCGGCTTAGGTTAATTACCCCCTTTTTAGCTTCATCTAGCTCTAAATTAGCTATTGAGCAAGTCCCATTGGCTTGGCACACAGCATAGGGTATTTTAAATTGACCCGCTAAATCACCTTCAAAATTCAAGCCTAAATCCGCCACCCCTGCCATACTTAACCTGTACCAATTACCCGACCAATCCGTAATTTGATATCGTAAAGATAATTCGGTTTGTTGAGTATTGGGTAAAATAATCAGAGCAGGCGCCACTTTAATATTTTTTAAATTAGCATTCTTAAAACAATAAGCTTCCCCTAGATTACAATCATTAAAAAACAAGGCCAAGTTAAAATTACTAAAAATCTCTCCAAAGCTTTGATTAATTCCATTTTGAATTAAAGCTTGTTCTAAAGAGGCTACACCCTTTGAATTATTTTTTAAACTGTCCCCTAGAACTTTTACCCCATAATGATCCAACAAATATTGTCCGAACAAATTAACCACTCCATAGTCA
>JAPLWD010000082.1:12796-19872 GCA_026396775.1 Candidatus Gribaldobacteria bacterium | reverse complement strand
TTTTTTTAATTAATTTGTAATGAATACGAAAAGTGCCTGTAACGGTTTCCGAACCAATTCGGCCAGTTGAAACATAAGTTACGAAAACTGGTTTATTGTATTTAAAAAGAGTGAAAATTTCTTTGGTAATACTAACGTCAATCCAATACTCATTGGGTTGAACTTCTTTGGGGATTATAAAATCAGTGGGAGCTTGAGGTTGAGGCAGGGGAGTAACAGCTTCAGAAAAAACATATCCGCCAGCATACTTGCCTCCGTCAATTTTATACCAATGGCTAATGCCTTCAACATTCTCTCCACTTACCTCATCTAAAACTTTAACTTTGTTGATGGTAGATAGCTCTCCTATAATTTCAGATTTGGTGGAGGGTTCTTTGCGAACGCGAGTTTGATTGGTATTGATTTGCCCCCACCAGCCTAGGTATTGAAAACGATCAGAACCTAAGACACCTCGTTGTTGGGGCAATTGTGACCCAAATTCCCAAGTTACAGCTGTGCCTTGGTTTTTTTCATCTAAAACCACTATGCGGATTTTATAGAATTCATCTTTTTTGAGTTTTTCGTAAAAAAATATTTTATAGAAAAAAGCAGATTGGTTTTGGGTTGAGGTGGAAAGAGTAGAAGTAACACTAAAAGCAACTGGTCGGCCGTTTAAAAATAGAAAAGCCTCTTTGAAAGGGTTTTGCAAGGCAGTTGTTAGGCTAATTTCTTGATTAGCTGGAAAGACTACTGAATCCGGCGCAGGCGTGAAATCAGAAAATTGAGGATAATTTTCAGTACCAAGAGGAAAGACAATAGTAATTTCTTGATTGCTGGATACCACTTGAGAGGGTAGTAAAGCTCCCTTTCTTTTGATAATCATTAGAAAATCTTTGCCAGTTTTTTGATAACTTAATTCTTCAATCAGTGGGTTGTTGGTAGTTAAAACATCGTTGTAAAGGAAATTGGTGTTAACCTCACCAATGTTGTGGAAAGTTATTTTTGTTTGACTTTGTTCGGGCAAATCAACAAGTTCATATTGAGGGGTTAAACTGTGAGCTTTTTCGGTGTTTTGAAAGTGAAGAATAATTTTAGATCCAGCTTGAGTTTCATAAAGGCTGTTAAGTTTGGTGATGGAATAAACCGAAGCATATTGAGGGCGATTTTGCTCTGGCTTAACAATTTTAATTTGGTACACAAAAAAACCGCTTACGGTAATAACGATTGCGATAATTAGAAAAATAAAAATTTTTAAGAAGATGTTCATTAATTTGTGAATGGTTTGTTTTGGTTAATTTATCACAAACCTGACTTTCTTGCAAACCGTTAAGTAAAGGGTTAAATTAAAATAACATATGAGTAACAATACGCTGAAAACTTTGAGGATTTATTGGGGCTACTGTTTAAGGCATAAAGTAGCCTTGTTTTTGCTGATTAGTTCAATCACGGGGGCTTCAATTTTGAATGCTATTTTTCCTTTATTCTTTAAACAGTTTTTTGATACTTTAGCTAGCCCACAGCCGAAAGAGAGCTTGGTGGGAACTTTGGTGGGCATTTTAATTTGGCTGGCGGCTTTATATTTTTTGCAGTGGTGTTTTTATAGAGTAGCTAGCTTTGTGAATATTCATTTTCAGTCTAAAATTATGGCGGAAATCGCCAACGATTGTTTTGCTTACTTACATAAACACTCTTTTTCGTTTTTTCAAAATAATTTTGTTGGTTCTTTGGTTAAAAAAGTGAAATGGTTTACTAAGGCTTTTGAGGACATTACAGATAAGGTTTTCTGGAACCTGTTAACTTTGGCGATTAATTTAATTATTATTATTTATGTTTTAGCTACCCGTAATTATCTTTTAGCCTTGGGGGTTTTAGTGTGGCTGCTAATCTTTTTTGGGATTAACGCTGTTTTTATCAAGTATAAGCTAAAGCATGATATTAAGCGAGCTAAAATTGAAACCGAATCTACCGGCTTATTAGCGGATACAGTTACTAATAGCCATACTATCCAGCTTTTTAATGGTTATACTGGCGAAATGGAAAAATTTGGCGAAACCACTGAAAGATTACGGAAAATTCGGTGGTTTACTTGGAGTTTAAGTGCTTGGCTTGAAGCGGGGCAGGGATTTTTGATGATCTTTTTAGAGGTTGGGATGTTGTTTTTAGCTTTGCGTTTGTGGCAGATGGGGATTTTAACCGTGGGGGATTTTGTGTTGATTGAAAGTTACTTGGTAGATATGTTTATTCGGGTTTGGGACTTTGGGAAAATAATTCGGCATATTTATGAAACTTTGGCTGATGCTGAAGAAATGACCGAAATTTTACAAACTCCTCACGAGGTTGTTGACATTCCGGGAGCCTTAGCTTTAAAGGTAAGTAGTGGAGAGATAGAGTTTAAAAAAGTTGATTTTTATTATAATCAAACCCGAGCAGTTTTGCGTAATTTTAGTTTGGTAATTAAGGGCAAGGAAAGGATAGCTTTAGTAGGGCCGTCGGGGGCTGGCAAAACCACAGCCATTAAATTGCTGTTGCGAGTTTTTAATCTTACAGCTGGTAAAATTTTAATTGACAAGCAGGATATAGCCAAAGTAACCCAAGAAAGCTTAAGGGGGGTAATTAGCTTGGTGCCCCAAGACCCGATTTTGTTTCACCGCACCTTAAAGGAAAATATTCGATATGGCCGACCCAAGGCTACCGATGAGGATGTAATGGAGGCCTCTAAAAAGGCCAGATGCCATGATTTTATTAGTCAATTAGACAATGGCTATGAAACTTATGTGGGAGAGCGGGGGATTAAACTTTCGGGTGGTGAACGCCAAAGGGTGGCGATTGCTCGGGCTATTTTATGTAACTCACCAATTTTAGTTTTAGATGAAGCCACTTCGAGTTTAGATTCGGAATCGGAGCTTTTGATTCAAGAAGCAATTAGCGAGTTAATGAAAGAAAAAACGGTTTTGGTAATTGCGCACAGATTATCAACGATTCGGCAAATGGATCGAATTATTTTAATTGATGAAGGAAAAATTATGGAAGAGGGCACACATCAAGAATTATTAAAAAGAGATGATGGGAAATATCGCAAGTTGTGGGAAATTCAAGCGGGCAGTTTTGGGGAATAATGGTTAAAATTAAATTACGAAAGGCAAGTCGGTTCGGTAAGTTATTTTTGCGAACCGCCCAAAAGCCCCTGCTGGCTTTTTGGCTACTCTCCCCCTGTTGCCCCTCGAGTACTCGGGGACCATGCCAACAAGGGTCGAATGTTCACCAAAATAACTTTCCTTGCCTCATTTCGTAATTTAAAGTAGTTATTAGCAGGTTAATATATATGGATGAAGATTTAAACAATCGAAAACCTTTGGCGGATAGGATGCGTCCGCAAACTTTGGATGATTTTTTAGGGCAGGATGATATTATTGGCCAAGGCAAGTTATTAAGGCAGGCGATTACCAATGATAAAATTCCGTCAATGATTTTTTGGGGGCCACCTGGCACGGGTAAAACCACTTTGGCTTTAGTGATTGCCAAACAAACTAAATGCGACTTTGTGCGGTTTAGCGCCGTAACCAGCGGGTTGAAAGATTTAAGAGAAGTAATTAAAAAAGCGCAACAAGATGAGTGGCAAGGCAAAAAACTGATTTTATTTATTGACGAAATCCATCGTTGGAATAAAACCCAACAAGACGCATTATTGCCTCACGTGGAAAGGGGATTGGTTACTTTAATTGGCGCCACCACGGAAAACCCAAGCTTTGAAGTGCTAGGAGCCTTGTTATCTAGATGCCGAGTTTTTGTGTTAAAGCAATTAAAGCCCGAACAAATGGTGAGTATTTTAACGCGAGCCTTAAAAGATAAAGACAACGGCTTGGGTAGCCAAAAAATTAAAGCTACAGCTAAAATTTTAGAAATGATTGCTCAAATGAGCAATGGCGATGTAAGAACCGCTTTAAATGTTTTAGAATATGCTTCTTCGCTATCAGTTGAAATTACAGCTGAAATTGTGAAAGAGGCTTTCCAAAAATCTTATTTGCTCTACGATAAAAATGGCGATGAACATTATAATATAATTTCGGCTTTGCATAAGGCAATGAGGGGGTCGGATGCAGATGGAGCTTTATACTGGCTAGCTAGAATGTTAGAGGCAGGGGAAGACCCATTATATATAGCTAGACGAGTGGTACGGTTTGCTTCTGAAGATATTGGCTTGGCGAATTCACGGGCTTTAGAGCAAGCGATGGCTGCTTACAACGCGTGCCATTTTAGCAAAAAATCGAACGAGCTTTACACAGCCTATAGCAAAGCTAAAAAAGATGTGGAAGATTTGGGTAATTTGCCAGTGCCTTTGCATATTCGTAACGCCCCCACTAAGTTAATGAAAGAATTGGGTTATGGTAAAGACTATCAATACAGCCCTGATTTTAATTACCAAGAAAACCAAGAATATTTACCCGACAAACTTAAAGGCAAAAAATATTTCAATAAGTCCTAGCTTCTTTTATGGATATAAAATCAATTTTTGAATTTATTTCTTTTGTCAACAAGTCTACAATTGTCAAAAGGGGTGTGGTGTTACCTTCAAGAGAAGGGTTTGAAAGTGATGGTGAACACTGTTATCAATTGTCTTTGCTTTGTTGGTATTTAGTTGATTTATATCAATTACCATTAAACAAAGAGTTGGTTTTAGAGTATGCTTTATGTCACGATTTGGTTGAGGCTTATGCTGGCGATACAGATGTGTATAAAAGTACAGCGGAATTTTTAGCTTCTAAAAGAGCAAGAGAGAACGAGGCTTTAAAAAATATTCAGGCTCAGTTTGAAAATCAAACCAATATTTGCAATTTAATAAAAGAGTACGAAGAAAAGAGGAACGATGAAGCAAGACTTGTTTATTTGATGGATAAAATTTTACCGGTTATTAATACTTTTTTAGCGAAAGATAACTATTATATTGAGAATCGAGTTTCTTATGAAAAATGGAAAAATTGGCTTTTAAGCAAAATAGAAGAGGCTAAGTTTGAAAATATAGAAATAAATAATTTCTTAAAACAGATTATTATTTTTTTCGAAGAAAATAAAAAAGACTTTTTTAAATAATATATGCAAAACGATAAAGGCAGTGGCTTGGACAACAGAAAAATTGGAGTTGTACAGAAGGTTATTATTGTTAATGTTGAGAATAAAATTTTAACAATGAGGAGGTCTGCAACTGCTCCCAATAGGTCACTTCTTTGGGATTTACCGGGGGGAGAATTGGAATTTGGCGAAGAGGCCTTGAATAGCATCTTGAGAGAAATAAAAGAAGAAGTTAATTTAGAAGTTGAGGACGTAAAGGTTTTTGATGTTTTTTCAGGTATTAATAGAAAAGAAGAATTTTGGATTACGATTTGCTATGTGGCTAAAGCTAAAACGAATGAGGTTGTTTTAAGTTTTGAGCACGATCAATATCAGTGGTTAACTTGTGATGAATTTTTAAAACTAGAGTCGGATTTAAAATATATTCAATTCATAACAAAATTTAAACAAGAATATTATGATTAAAGCGATTATTTTTGATTGTTGGAGTACTTTGATTAAGAAAGATGCTCCAGCCCCGTCTTCAATTCCAAAAAAGTTAAATTGGGAAGATGATCATGAGGTTGAAAAAAAGGTGGGGAGGATTCTTATGTTGGAACCGATAAAAGATTTAAAGACCCAAGTTATTCAATTACTAGAAGAGTTAGGAATTAAATATAACGAAGTATTAGTAGCTGATGTTATGGATATTTTGGCTGATAAATATGTTAATTATAATAAATTTTATGATGGCACCCTAGAAGTTTTGAGTAAGTTAAAGCAAAATTATAAATTAGGATTAATTACTAATACAACAGATATAGCTTTTGAACCTTTGAGAAAAAAATATAAATTTGATGAAATTTTTGATGAGATTATAGCTTCTTACGAGGTTGGCTTAATAAAGCCAGATCCAAAGATTTTTGAGCTGGCTCTAGAGAAACTAGCAGTTAAGCCCCGAGAAGCTTTAATGGTGGGGGATAATCCTGTAGATGATTTGGGGGGCTGTATGAGAGTTGGCATTCGGGGGTTGATGCTGGATAATAAAAATAAATATCCAGACTATCCAATTCGGATTTCTAAGATTACTGAAATTTTAGAGTGGTTAAAAAATAATGTTTAATTTTAAAAAGTATTTAATAATTTTGATGATACTGGTTTTGGGTGGTGGGTTGGTTTATTTTTTGATTAGCTTGGCAAATCCTGTTAGTTGGGACGAAGAGGGGATAATTAAGGCGTTTAAGGATAAAGTAGTAAGTAAAGAAGTAGAGAATTCCAAAAACTGTTCTGATCTTCCGAGTTTACCTGATCAAGCTAAAAAAGTTGTGACTAAAATAATTGATGGAGATACCGTGATAATTGAGGGTGGGTACTCGGTTAGATTGCTGGGGATTGATGCGGATGAAAAAAATTATCCTTGTTACCAAACGGCCAAAGATAGATTAGAAAAAATGGTTTTGAATCAAGAGGTGGTTTTGGAAAAAGGCGAACAAGATTTAGATCAATATTGCCGGTATTTAAGATTTGCAATTGTTAATCAGCAAAATGTTAGTTTACAGTTAGTTCAAGAGGGGATGGCGGTAGCTCGTTTTTATAGTGGACAGAATAAATATAGAACCGAAATTCAACAAGCCGAACAAACAGCCAAGCTGAACAAGGTTGGTTGTAAATGGGCAAAATAAAATGGCACAAGATTTAACTAAATTGAATAGCGAACAAAAGCAAGCGGTTACTTATACTGAAAGCCCGCTTTTAATTATAGCGGGGGCAGGCACGGGCAAAACCACCGTGATTACCGAACGGATTGTTTATTTGATTGAGCAGGGGCTAGCCAAGCCCGAAGAAATTTTAGCGGTTACTTTTACGGAAAAGGCGGCTTTAGAAATGGAAGAAAGGGTAGATCGAGCTTTGCCGTTTGGGTATTTTGATCTTTGGGTTTCTACTTTTCATGCTTTTGCTGAAAGAATTTTAAAAGATAATGGTTTGGATATTGGGTTACCGACCGACTTTAAGTTGCTAAACGAAACAGCTGGCTGGTTGTTGATGCGACA
>JAPLWD010000082.1:0-12784 GCA_026396775.1 Candidatus Gribaldobacteria bacterium | reverse complement strand
GGGCAATCCCAATAAATTTATTCGAGCGCTTTTAAGCCATTTTTCGCATTGTAAGGATCAAATGATTTACCCTGAACAGTATTTGCAATATGCGGATGATTTAAAAACCAGCTTGGATGATTTACCAGAGAATGCCGAGATAGAACGGCAAAAAGAAATCGCCAACGCTTATCATATTTATCAGCGAATTTTATTGGAAAATAATTTTTTAGATTTTGGTGATTTAATTAATTATTGCTTACAATTATTTCAAAAACGCCCAGCCATTTTAAAAAAGTATCAAGAAAAATTTAAATATATTTTAGTGGATGAGTTTCAAGATACTAATAAGGCTCAATACGAATTAATTAAACTTTTAGCTCAAAAAAGCCAAAACTTAACAGTTTGTGGTGACGACAATCAAGCTATTTATAATTGGCGGGGCGCCTCGTTGAGCAATATTCACCAATTTAAAAATGATTTTCCAAAAGTGACTGAAGTTTACTTGGTGAAAAATTATCGCTCGGGACAGACAATTTTAGATTTAGCTTATCGCTTTATTCAAGCGAATAACCCCAATCGTTTAGAGTATTTATCTAAAATTGATAAAAAACTGCAGGCTCAAATTAAAGATCAAGGCCAAGTTAAATATTTACATTTTAAATCACTTGAAGAGGAGGCAAGGGGAGTGGCTGAAGAAATAGCTGGGATTCTAAAAAAAGACAAAACGGTTGATCCAAATGATTTTGTTATTTTAGTACGAGCTAACAATTCAGCTACGCCTTTTGCGAAGGCCTTAGATAAAGCAGGTTTGCCGTATCAGTTTTTAGCCTCTCGGGGTCTTTATCAAAAGCCAGCTATTTTGGATGCTACAGCTTACTTAAAAATTTTAGACAATTATCACGAAAGCCTAGCCTTGTATCGCATTTTAAGCTGGCCGTTTTTGGAAATTAGTAACGAGGATATTATGTTGATTACTCGTGAAAGTCATCGCAAAGGTTTGTCGGTTTACGAAACGCTTTTAAAAATATCCTTCGTTAAAAACATTAAACCCAAAACCGTTAGTAAGGTGGCTTGGCTTTTAACTTTAATTAGTAAACATACCGAATTGGCTAAAACTTATTTGGCTTCTCAAATTTTTGTTTCATTTTTAAATGATTCGGGGTATTTAAAATACTTAACTGAAAACGATAAATTGTTTGAGATTGATTTATTGGTGCAATTTCATAAAAAGATAAAATCTTTTGAAGAGTCGGCTCTAGATTGTTCGCTGAAAAGTTTTTTGAGTCAATTTAATTGGGAACTCGAAGGAGGGGAGCAAGGTAAATTAGAATTTGATCCCGAACAGGGCCCAGAGATGATAAAAATAATGACGATTCATTCAGCTAAGGGTTTAGAGTTTAAATATGTTTTTGTAGTAAGTCTGGTTGACCGAAGGTTTCCATCTACCGAAAGAAAAGATCCCATTGAAATTCCTGAGGCTTTAGCTAAAGAAGAAGAGCCCGAAGGTGATGTTCATTTGCAAGAAGAAAGGAGACTTTTTTATGTGGCTTTAACTCGAGCCAAAAAAAGTTTATTTTTAACTTGGGCAGATAATTACGGAGGACAGTTAAGTAAAAAACCTTCTTTATTTTTTGTTGTTCTGGGTTTGGCCGTTCAGGAAAAATCTAAAAAAACCAAAGAGGAAATGGTTGAGCTAAAAGAAGCATCACAAGAATTAGCTGGTGTTAAAATTGAGCAGTGGCCCTTACCGTATCATTTTTCTTTTACGCAAATAGCGGCTTTTCAGAAATGCCCGTATCAGTATAAGCTAGCCCATATTTTAAAGGTGCCTGTTAAGGGTAAGGCTGTTTTTTCTTTTGGGCAAAGTATTCATCGCACTTTAAACGAATTTGCAAGATTATATTACCAAGAATCATCCACGAAGGTTGAAAATTTATTTGGTTTTAAGGTTAGCCCCCAAGATTTAGTGAAGAAAGATTTTTCGGATGTGGCTGAATTGTTAAAAATCTACGAAAAAAATTGGATTGATGAATGGTATCAAAACAAAAAACAAAAGCAAGAATATTGGGAGCTGGGCAAAGAAGTTTTAATTAATTTTCATAAGCAGTTTGTTAAAAATCCGCCTCAAATTTTAAAAATTGGCGATGAATTGGGATTAGAAAAAAGTTTTAATTTAAAAATAGGGGAGTATCTTATTAACGGGCAAATTGATCGCTTAGAGCAAGTGGCATCCTCCTCCGCCATAGCTATGGCGTGCCAAGCCGCTTCCACTGAAGCTTCAGCGTGCCAAGTGCGAATTGTGGATTATAAGACTGGTGGTAAAAAAGAAAAACTGCAACCTGAAAATAAAACTCAACTTTTAATTTATCAAATTGCTGCCGAAGAGGTTTTTGGTTTAAACCCAGTGGAGCTTAGCTATTATTATCTAGAAGACGGATCTAGTATTTCTTTTTTGGGCACACAGGCTGAAAAGGAAAAACTGAAGAATCAAATTTTAAAAACAATTGAGCAGATTAAGTGTAGTAATTTTAAGGCTACTCCTGGTTTCCATTGCCAGTTTTGTGATTTTAAAGATATTTGTCATTTTGTGGCCGACGAAGAATAGGGTATGATAAACAATCTAAGCTAGACGGGACTCGGAAAGTATTTGAAAGTATTTTCAAGGCGACGCTCGTCCCCCCAGCGGGGGACTTCGCTCAGCTCTCGCTCCTGTTGCCCGCCTGCTGGCGGGACCGTGCCAACAGGGCTCGAGGTGCGCCTTGAAAATACTTTCCTCGCCCCTTTGTTAGCTTGTTATTTCAGTATGTTATTAATTTCTTTATTGGGGTTGTTGGCGGGGGTTTTAACTACGGCTTCGGCTATTCCGCAGGTGGTTAAAACTATTAAAACTAAACAAACCAAAGATCTATCTTTGGGGACTTATGTTTTAGTAACCATTGGCGTTGGCTTGTGGTTAGTTTATGGTTTTTTATTACACGATATTCCTTTAATCTTGGCCAATATTGCGAGTGTGTTTTTGAATTTTTTAATTTTACTTTTTAAATTAAAATATGGGTAATTTGTTAACAAAAAGAATTTTTTTAGCGGTTAATTTGCCAGCTGAAATTAAAAATAATTTAGGAGAATTACAAAGCGACTTAAAGAATTCATTTCCAGATGAGTCGGGTGAGTATGTGGCTAAGTGGGTTATACCTGAAAATTTGCATATCACGATGCTTTTTGTTGGTGAAATAAGTCAAGAAAAAATAGAAAAAGTTACTCGAATTACTCAAGAGTGTGTTTTAGGGTGGAAAAAGTTTGAAGTTAAGATTGATCAAATTTGTTATGGCCCAGCCAAATTGATACCACCGCGTTTTATCTGGGCAAGGGTAGTTAAAAATATGGATTTAGAATGTTTAAGTAAAATGCTTAGTCAAAAAATTAATGAGCAAGGCATTTTACATCAAGTTGACAATCGAGGCTTTTCTCCTCACATTACTTTAGCTCGTATTAAAGAGTGGGTTTGGAAAAAAATTGAACCCGAAGAAAGACCTAATATTGAAACGGAAATGGATTTAAGTTTTCAAGTGCAATCAATTGATTTAATGGAAAGTGTTTTAAAACGCTCTGGTTCGGAGTATAAACTACTTCAAGAATTTAAAATGTTATCCACAGTTGACAGGTTGAGTTAATTTTTGCTACTATTAAATTAGTTCTTGGGTAAAGTCAAAAAGAAATTAACTGTACCTTGCAGTACATCTCGAACCAAATGAGGTTCAGCTGTAATGTATAGTTTATATATAGCGCGACAAAAGATATAAGGGATGGACTTAAAACTCCATCCCAAACTCTTTTCATGGAGGCTTTCAAATAAAGCCTTTTTTTGTTATATTAAAAACACTAATTTAATTACGAAATGAGGCGAGGGAAGTTATTTTTGTGAACATCCGGAGCCGAGCGGGCACGGTGTCCGTACAAATCCGTAGGCGGACGAGCGAGGTGAGGACTAAGCCAGCAAACTCGCTGGGTTTGCTGGCGGTTCACAAAAATAATTTCCCGAGCCGACTTGCTTTTTGTAATTTAAAATATGAAAATTCATTTTATTGGGATTGGTGGGATTGGAATTTCAGGGATAGCGTGTGTCTATCAGCAAAAAGGCCATCAAATTACAGGGTCGGACGCTGAAGAATCCGAGGTAACTTTGCAATTAAAAGAGCAGGGGATTTTAGTTTATCTTGGGCATCAAGAGAGCCAAGTGGCTAATGACACCGATTTGGTAATTTACAGTGAGGCGGTGCCCGACGAAAACCCAGAACTAAACCAAGCTAGAAAATTAGGGATTAAATGTCTAGCGGGAGCAGAAGCCTTAGCTCAATTATGTCAAGATTATTTTGTGATTGCGGTTTCAGGGATGCACGGAAAATCAACTACTAGTTCAATGATCGCCCAAGTGCTAATAGAGGCGGGGCTAGATCCAACCTTTATTATCGGCACTAAGCCGGGTTGGAGAGTGGGTAAAAGCAAATACTTAATTATTGAAGCGGATGATTATAAAGCTAAATTTTTGAATTATCACCCCAATATTTTGGTTTTAACTAATATAGAAGAGGAGCATATGGACTTTTTTCAAGATTTAGAGCATATCTTGAAAGTTTTTGGTCAATATGTTGCCCAAGTTAAGGATTATATTGTGGCTAATCAAGACGACAAAAATATAGTTAAGGTGATAGAAGATTCTAATTTAATAGCTAAAATAGTTTACTATTCGTTAAAAGATCAAGAAATTGAGAAAACTAAGGAAGTTTTAAATGTGCCAGGCCAACATAATACTCTTAACGCTCTAGCTGCCTTGAGAGTGGCTCAAATTTTGAAAATAGGGGAGGAGACTACTTTGAAAGCTTTGGGGCAGTACAAGGGCATTTGGCGTCGGTTTGAGTTGAAAAAAATGGTTATTGCTGATTATGAACATACTGTAGTGTCAGATTAAAAATAAGAAGGTTTGGCTGGTTTTTCAGCCTCATCAATATCAGCGCACTTTTTATTTGCGAGATAAATTTGTTAAGGTGTTTAAAACAGCCCAAAAAGACTTTAGTTTGGATAGAATAATTATTACGGATATATACGATGTCGTTGGAAGGGAGCAGATGGATATAAAAAAGGCTATTAATTCGGAGCAACTGGTAAAGGATATAGGTGAAGAATCGGTTATTTATAAATCTCAAAGTAAGTTAAGGAAATATTTAGCCCAGAACTTGCCTCAAGATTCTATTTTGGTTATTATGGGAGCAGGTGACATCTATAAACTAGCTGATCAATTAGTTAGTTAATCTTTATTATTTATGAATTACACAACCGAAGCTCAAGATAGAGCCAGTGTTAAATGAGTTGTTGATTAAGCAGGTTGATCCGCGTTTTCACGAAATGCTTAAGTATCCAGTAGCTACCGGTGGAAAGCGTTTAAGGCCTTTTTTGTGTTTAGTATCTTGTTTGGCTATGGGTGGGAAGCTACAGGATGCTTTGTATCCAGCCGTTGGTTTGGAGATCCTGCATAACTATACATTGATATTAGATGATACTATTGACCATGGGGAGGTTAGGCGGGGTCAGCCGACAATTCAGGTAAAATATGGGTCTTCAATGGCGGAATGCACCGAAGCTGATTTTGCTGCCTCATTTTTAAGCGCTGCTGCTCAATCCAAAAAACCAAAAGAAGTGGCTCTTATTTTTGCTAAAGCTCTTAAGGTTGTAGTTGATGGTGAGATTGATGATATTTTATTTGAACGGATAGGTAGAGAAAATGAGCCTTTTATAGTTAAAGAACGCCCATCAGAGATATCCGAAGAACAATATTTTGAAATGATTAAAAGAAAAACAGCCTTTTTACTGCAGACCTGTTGTGAAGTTGGAGGTTTGATGGCAGGGGTTAACGAGATAAAATTAAAAGCTTTGCGTAATTATGGGTTGAATTTAGGCTTGGCTTTTCAAGTTCAAGATGATGTTTTGGATATGTTTGGCGACGAAGAAAAGTTTGGTAAGAAGGTAGGCAAAGACTTAGAGGAGCATAAGGGGGGCAATATCATACTGATCTATGCTCTTGAAGAGTTAAAGGGCAAAAATAAAGATATAATTTTAGGGATTTTGAAGGGTAAAAAAGTTAAACCAGGAGATATTAAAAAGGCGATAGTGATTTTAAGTCAAACAAAGGCTCAAGAAAAAGCTGAAATTTTAAAGGAAAAATTAGTTCAAAAAGCTCAAAGTAGCTTAAACTCGTTGCCAGCGAGTAAATGGAGAAATGTTTTAGCAAGTTTGGCTGATTTTGTGATTAAAAGGGACAAATAGTGTTAAAAATCGATTGTTTAAAAACAAAACCCCTCTTTTAAAGGAGGGGTTTTGGATATTTTAATTAAGCGATTTCTTTAAGATAACAGGCTTCGCAATAGATAATTTCGGGTCGATCAGGAGAGTAGGGAGTTTCAAGAGTATTAGGGCAGGCTCCATCGCCATATTCATGAGTCTGGGAAGGTCTGCTGTTCCTTTGGGTTGCTTGGCGCATACATTGGCGTTTAAATAGTTTTCTTGGTAATAGTTGAGCCATTCTGTCGACGTGCCTTTGTAGGGGCGCTCTTTTAGGGATAGGCAGGTTCATTTGGCGATAGAATTGGAGTTCCATTGGAATGATTTTATAGCCCTTACCAGAAATTTCGCATTTTAAAGTTTTTTCCAAAATATCATCTTGAACATCTTGGACATTGTCAGGTATTTGGTAGTTGGAGAACTCATATTTAATTTGAGGGTCATAATCGCTCCAGTTAAATCCTTGAGAGATAGCTTGTTCTTTGGTAAGAGGATAATAATCTTGGGCGTTTGTTTCGTTGTAGCCAAAAGGGGATAGCTCTATTGGAAAAAATTCACCATATTTATAGGTTTTGCCTTTTTTATCAATATAGGTCAGGTTATTCATCTGCTGGATAATCCGAGGCACCAATTCTTCGTACGCTTCCTTAGTGTATTGTTTATTTAAAATACAATACTTTTTACTCTTTAAATTGCAACAGCCAAAACAATCACTGGTTGAAGGCGTGGCCAAGCAATATTGCAGATTAAAAGCACCCATAACTTCAGCTGATCCTCCACCTAAAACGAAAGCTGAAAATTTAGAACTTCCTACGCCCACGCAATGCCCCATTTCATAACAAGATTCTGCCCAGCCGAGCGAGGAGCAATCGTAAGAGTCTTTTATTGAAGCGGTTATGAAAAGATGTTTGGAATCTTCTGATTTATCAGCATACCAAGCATTTTCGACATTTTTTGACTCTGTAATAAAACATCCTTTAGCATTATTACATTTTAAGATTTGAGAGTATTTTTTAGGAGTTAAAACCCAAGTTGCGTAAGCTTTTTGTTTTAGTCCAGCTAGTTTTTTCGATGACCCTAAGGGGTTATCATTAATAAATTTTTGGTATTCTTCTTTAGAAACCTGCTGATTAAAAAGGCAATATTGTTTATTCCTTAAACCTGAGCAACCAAGGATGTTTTGACAGCTTCGGCAGTCGCTGGATAAGATGGCACTCAAGCAATCGAAACAATCTCTAGAAAAAAAGGTTTTCCAGCAACGCTCACAATTTATATTTTCATAACAAAGTTCACATTGCCAAATCCAATAGTTATCAAAACAACTCTTACCTTTCATTTCAAAATCGTTGTAGGCGGAGTTTTCGTTAAAGTGTCCGCCAAAGTTTAAATAGCAATTTTTATCATCGGTTTCGTGATTAACCCATTCACTATCAATGTTGTTGGCATTAAACACGCCAACGTGTGGGGTTTGGAGAATTAACTCCTGAAATTGCTCAAAAAATGGCCTAGAAAAATCATATTCTTTACCATAGCCCAATGGATCCCATTGGTCTGACCACCAGCATTTGGAACAGTAAACCGTGTAAGGCTTGTCAGGCGATATTCTAGAGATTATATTTTTACCACAAAGATTGCAGGTCCTTTTGTAGAGATGATTTACATTGCGAAAAACTAGCCTTCTCCTCTCGCGACATTCTGGGCACCAGGTAGGGGAGGGAACTTTAGTCTTCTCATAAAAATCAAAATCCGCTGGCTCTATTATAAATTCTATTTTACAATTTTGGCAGATCTGCTTGCCCGCCTTAGCTTTAGCGAAGGCGGGGCATTGTTGAATTTTTTGTTGCATAAATAGTGTTTGTTTAAATTAATTTAACAAACTAAAGACTTTTAAGGATTTTTCTTTGTTCTTCGATGATCCTGTCCCAACCCGGCTCATTGATTTCTCCCAAAAATTGACTCTTTTTCCGAATAAAGACACCGAGTTGGTTGATGAGACCGGGCGTTGTGAGAATCTTCTGAATAGCTTGTTGTCTAATTTTATCGTTGGGCAATAAGAAAATTAGATAGGCTAATTCATCTAATTCTTCTTTAGATAGCCCATATGACTCAAAGGTCTCATGCAAAGACTGATAAGTGAGTGGTCTCAATTCCATATAAATCTAGGGTAGCATATTATTTATATAATGTCAATGGATTAGACATTTATTATTTTAGTTTATAAATATATTATCGCTGATTTAATGTTATTAATAAAGGATTGACAGAGATTTAAAAAAGAATATACTAGGATTAGTTTTTAATTTGTCGATACTATCGACAATAATTTTTATGAAAAATATTAATGTTTTACAACAGTTTGGTTTGAGCAATAATGAAGCTAAGGTTTATTTAGCTGGCTTAGAAATAGGGCAGGCTAGTATTCAAGACTTAGCTCAAAAGTCGCAGGTTAAACGGACTACCATTTATACGGTTTTAGAAGGTTTAAAAGAAAAAGGTTTAATGAGTCAAATTAAACGCGGGTCTAAAGCTTTTTTAGTAAGTGAAAACCCCGAAAACTTGCTAGCTTATTCAGACAGACGTCATCAAGCTTTAAGAGAGGCCTTGCCCGAGCTTAAGTCAATTTATAACATTTCTTGGGTTAAGCCCAAAGTGCGTTTTTTTGAAGGGCAAGAAGGTTATTTAGTGGTTTATGAAAACATTTTAAAAGAAAAGCCTAAAGAAGTATTAGCTATAGCCTCGTATGAAAATTTTATGAAGCACATTGACTCTCAATACGAGGAGCAATGGACAAAGCGGAGAATTGAAAAGGGAATTAAGTTAAGATGGCTAGACTTTAAAACTCAAAAAGTTATTAAAAGGGTTAAAGAGGGGCGAAAAGCCCAAAGGGAGATTAGGTTTTTACCCGAAAAGTTTAAATTTACTAGTTCGATGTTTATTTATGGAGATAAGCTTATTATTGTTTCGGGGAAGAATAAAGAATTTATAGCTATTGTGATTGAAAATAGTGAATTCCACCAAATGTTTAGTCAATTGTTTGAGATAATTTGGGCTATATCCAAAAAAACAGTTTAAAGGGCAATTTTAAGCAAAACTGAGCATAGATTGAACTTGAACAAGATAACAAAAAAGGGTAGGATAAGATAAATTAAGCTTATAGTTATGGAAATTGATAAAGTTTATAATTCTAAGGAATTTGAGGAAAAAATTTATACAATGTGGGAAAAGAGCGGGTATTTTACGCCCAAAATTGACTCAACCAAGAAGCCTTTTTGCATTATAATGCCTCCTCCCAATGCCAACGGCGCTTTGCATATTGGGCATGCTTTATTTGTAACCTTGCAGGATATTATGGTTCGTTATCACCGCATGCAAGGAGAGGCCACCCTGTGGCTACCTGGAGCTGATCACGCTGGCTTTGAGACTCAAGTAGTTTTTGATAAAAAATTGGAGAAAGAAGGTCGCAAAAGAAACGAAGTACCTAAAGATCAGCTCTTAAAGGAGATGATGGAATTTACCCTAAAGAATAAGGAAATAATGGAGGGTCAATTTAAAAAGCTGGGGGCTTCGTGCGATTGGACTAGAGAGAAATTTACCTTAGATCAAGATATTATTCAAACAGTTTATCAAACTTTTGAAAAACTTAAGCAGGATGATCTAATCTATAAAGGCAGTCGGCTAGTTAATTGGTGTACTAAACATCAAACCTCGCTTTCGGATTTAGAGATTAAATATGAGGAACGGATAGACCCTTTATATTACATTAAATATGGCTCATTTAAGCTGGCGACGGTTCGACCCGAAACCAAGTTTGGCGATACAGCCATTGCGGTTAACCCCAAAGATCAACGCTATCAGGACTATGTGGGCAAAGAGGTTGAGGTGGAAACAGTTTTAGGGAAGGCCAAAATTAAAGTGATTGCGGATGAGTCGGTGGATATGGAATTTGGAACGGGAGCTGTAAAAGTAACCCCTGCCCACGATTTTGCTGATTTTGAAACCTGGCAAAGACACAAAGCTGAAATTCCAGAACCTAAAGTGGTAATTGATAAATATGGCAAAATGAATGAGTTAGCCGGAATTTATCAGGGGATGAAAGTGGCTGAAGCACGGGAAAAGGTAGTCGCGGATATGGTTGAGAAAGGGCTGTTAGATGAAACAGAGATTGATTATAAATATAAGCATAATGTGGCTTGCTGTTTTAAATGTGGCACGGTGATTGAGCCAACCTTAATGGATAATCAGTGGTTTATAAAGATGACTGAAAAACCTTTTGCAATGGATGGAAAAATTAAGAGATTGGAATATTTCGCGTCAAATTCCATGGGGTATTCCAATTCCAGGAGATGAGAGTGGGGCTGTGTTTGATACTTGGTTTTCTTCGGGGCAGTGGCCATTTGTTACCTTGCAAAATGCAAACAAGGGTGATTTTGAATATTTTTACCCAACAAGTGTAATGGAAACAGGATCGGATATACTATTTTTTTGGGTTGTTAGAATGGTGATGCTGGGAATTTATGTGACAGGACGGGTGCCTTTTAAAAATGTTTATCTTAATGGAATGGTTCGTGATAAAGATCGGCAGAAAATGTCCAAGAGTAAGGGTAATGTAGTTGATCCCTTGGGTGTAGTGGATCAATATGGGGCAGACGCTTTAAGGATGGCTTTGGTGTTTGCTAATTCGCCTGGCCAAGATATTGCTTTTGCCGAGGATAAAATAATTGCTCAAAGGAGGTTTACTAATAAAATTTGGAATGCGAGCCGGTTTGTTCTACAGCAAACCAATGATTTGAAGCAGAAATCAGATAAGGAAGTAATAATAACGAAGACTAAGGCCGATGAAGTAATCCTAAACTTACTCAAGGAGGCTAGTGCTGAAATTACTAAGGATATCGAGAATTTTCAGTTTCACGAGGCAGCCCAAAAAGCCTATCATTTCTTTTGGCATTCTTTTTGTGATATTTATATCGAGGCTAGTAAAAAACAAATTGACCCTCCTATGTATGTTTTAAGAGAGTCAATGAAGTTGTTGCATCCTTTTATGCCGTTTATTACCGAGCAAGTTTATCAGATGTTACCGAACAAAGAGAAGGATTCTTTAATGGTTGAAAACTGGCCAAAATAGTAAATTTAGGTGGAATTAAAATGGTTAAAAATAAGATTTCAGCAATTAAAAAGGTAATGATTGGATTTTTGATTTTATTGGGGTTAGCGGTTTTGGGGATTATACTGATTGATTTACAAGTTAAAGAGAAAAGCGCTGGGCAAATTTATTCTGATTTTGAAAAGCTCCCTGTTATGAGGATTGGTTTGGTGTTAGGGGCGAGTGTTTGGAACAACAGGATAATGAGTAATATGTTACAAGATAGAGCCGACACGGCCTTGGAGCTTTATCACAAAGGTAAAATTCAGAAGTTTTTGATTAGTGGTGATAATCGCCGAGTTGATTATAATGAGGTTATTGTAGTGAAAAATTATTTGGTTCAAAAAGGGGTTCCTGACAGTGATATTTTTTTAGATTATGCTGGTTTCGACACTTACGACAGCCTGTATCGAGCGAGGGATATTTTTCAAGTTAAAGAGTTAGTTATTGTTACTCAAAAATTTCACTTGCCTCGAGCGATTTATTTGGGTAGCGAACTAGGGCTAAAGGTGGTTGGGTTTGGGGCGGATAGAAGACAATATCGTAACATAGAGTTTAATTTGTTTAGAGAAAAAATAGCCAACATCAAAGCCTTTTTAGATTTGAAATTAAAGGCTAAGCCTCAATTTTTAGGCGATGTTATTCCAATTATTTAATTAAATTTTATTAAAAAAATGTCAAAGATAGCTACACTTTGTTTAATCTATCAACACCCCAAGATATTGTTAGGTATGAAGAAGAGGGGATTTGGGGTTGATAAATGGAATGGCTTTGGGGGTAAGGTTGAGATGGGTGAAACAATTTCTCAAGCTGTTAAAAGAGAGTTTTTGGAAGAAGCGGGTGTGAAAGTGGAACAAATTGAATGGGTGGGAATTTTAAATTTTCAACAAGAAAATGATCCAGAGGTTTTAGAGGTGCATTTGTTTAGAGCTAACGATTTTGAAGGCGAACCTCGAGAAAGTGACGAGATGCGTCCGCAATGGTTTAATTGCGATGAATTACCATTTGCAGAAATGTGGCCAGACGATATCCACTGGATGCCGTTATTCTTGGAGGGTAAAAAATTTAAGGGAAAATTTTTATTTGATGCTAAAAATAATATTTTAGAAAAAGAGCTAGAAATTGTGGAAGATTTATAATATGATAGAGCCAATACCTTTATGGAGCGAAAACGCTCAAAATTTAAAAAGGGGAGTATACCAGCACTACAAAGGTAATTTCTATGAAGTGCTTGGGGTAGCTCGTCACAGCGAAACTCTAGAAGAAATGGTGGTTTATAAAGCGCTGTACGGCGATAATGATGTTTGGGTGAGGCCATTGGCGATGCTT
>JAPLWD010000090.1:2793-3860 GCA_026396775.1 Candidatus Gribaldobacteria bacterium | reverse complement strand
ATTAAAAATAGGCATCTTTGGCTCCCACTCACCCTTAGCTTCAGGAGACTCTTGGGCTAAATTGGACAATTGGGCTTCCAGCTTTTTTTTGGCGTCTTTAAGTTTCTCTTCTTGTTCAACTAAAAAATTTTTGTTTACCATATAATAATAAAAAGCAGTTTTGGCAGATACCAGCACCAATATTATTAGTACCCTTCGCCAATTCCTGCTTAACGCTGAGCTTATTACCAGGCTCTAGATCAATATTCTTAAAATACCTTTTTACGGAAGAATTTGCAAGACCTTTAACATCGCTGACCCAGCTGTTGTGAAAACAAAATAATCCCCTACTACACCATAGCAAACTCCCATATCTCGACTAGCTGGCACTACATCAAGATAGCGGAAAGACCGATTATTTTTAGTCGCCCCCTTAAAACTACTAGCTAAGCTTATTTGATCTCCTGCCTGCCAATTTAATAAACTAAATATATCTGTAGGTAAGGAAGCTTCCCATTCTTTCATTTTAACTTGTAGGGCGTCTTTGTTAGTAGTAGAAAAAATGAAACCCAACCTTGCTCCTTGCTTACCATAATAAATAAATACATTACCCTCCGGATTTAACAAGCTAGATACTTCATCTTTCAAAATAAATCCTAGGCTTTCTAAAACTCTTAAATCATCTAAGTAGTCACCGCTTGTTTCGTCTTTAACAACAACTCTAATCAAACTATCCACACTTTCGCTTTCAGTCATAGCTATTTTAAAGAGATCAGCCGTGTCGGTGGCTTGACCTAAAGTTAAAATTTTGGTTTTTATAAAAGATAATAAATCAGCCGAAGGATTATTTTCAACAATTGATTCGCTTGAAGTGCTTTCATTAATAATGGTATCCTCAGAAGACGTGGGGGCTAAATCTATTCCGTTCTTAATAGGTAACTCTGGATTAGGCGCTATGTTTTCCGAGGAAGTGGCCTTTGGGTTAACTTGAGGGCTAAAATTAAATTTAAAACCGCTTTTCCAAACAAAAAAAATAATTCCTAAAATAGCTACTAAAAAAACAACTATTAAAATTCGAGCTAAAAATT
>JAPLWD010000090.1:2432-2778 GCA_026396775.1 Candidatus Gribaldobacteria bacterium | reverse complement strand
TTCGAGCTAAAAATTTCTCAATAAAAGATGGTCTCCTAACAACTGGCCGAAAAACCACTTCCTGAGTTTGCTCTTTGTCTTTAACTTCAAAAGACTTCTCTTGCCCAGCCACTCTAGCTAAAAATTCTCCCCTTTCAGCTTCTTCCCCAAGAGAAGATCCCGTTAATTTTTTCAGAATAATATCTTTGGCTAATGGCCCTCGTGGCACCTCTTCCTGTTTAATCTGTCGAGCTCTAGCTTGAATGGCTGCAATTTTTTCTTTAACTTCCTGCTGTCTAGCTTGTCGCCTAATTTCAGCTATCACTTTGTCTTCAACTTCTTGGGTTCTAAGTTGTTTAGCTTTTTC
>JAPLWD010000090.1:0-2420 GCA_026396775.1 Candidatus Gribaldobacteria bacterium | reverse complement strand
TCTTGCTCTTTTTGTTTTCTTTCTCCTATTCCTGCTTCATCACTAATAGCTTCCTGAGGAGCCAAACCCAATGGCTTAACTTCGGCCTTAATTATTGATTCTTGGGGTTTTAAAACCGGCGCCATTACTGGTGGTGGTGTAATTATTGCTGGCTTAACCATTTGAATCGCTTGAGCCACCTTAGTCACCTCGGGTTTTTTAAATTCTTGCACCACTGTTAGCTTACCTTGATTAATCAAAAAACTCTCAATCTCAGCAATCCTGCTTTTACTTTTATAAATTTTATCTTCAATCCCCTTAACCCGATTATCAACATCTTTAATTTTAGTCTCAAAGTCATTTCTCTTTGATTCCTCAATCCATCTTTCTTGTTCAATTTTTTGCCTTAAACCATCACTATGCCATCTTTCTTGTTCTAAAGATTTTTCCTGCTCTGGAGTAACAGCTGTTTTTTCTCTTTCCTCTAACTGATTTACCTGATCCTCAATATCTTTTTCTTTTTGTGTAATCTCTTGAATTTTTACCTCTAGCTCATTCTTAGTTTGAAAATAAACATTTTTTTCTTTGTTGAGTCCAGATAATTCTTGATCAAAAACCTCTAGCATCTTAACCAATCTAGATTTTTCAACGGCTAAATTAATTTCTTTAATTTTCCAAACAATTTCTTCAACTTTTTTCCGCAACTCCATCTCTACCCCATTAAAACCCAGTAATTCTGCTTCAATCTCGCTAATTTTTTCCTGTAAAACACCAAGCTTTGCCCCTGGCTCCCATTTTTCTTTTTCAACTTGACGCAAATTTTCTTCTACTAGCCATCTCTCTTTTTCTAGCTTATGGCGCTCATCACTATTTGTAGTTATTTTCTCTTGATTTTCAATTTCCCGTCGTTTATTTGACTGAACGGTTTCTCGATTAACCAAGTTCGCTAAAACCTTTATTAAATCCTCTTTTTGTTTTTTAAGCGCTGACAATCTTTCCTCGACTGGTTTTTTTCTAGCTGGAAAAGCTCGAAGCTGTAAAGTTAAAACTTCCTGTTCTTGCTCTAACTTGCGTCGAATATCTCCTGACTGATTAGGCATTGCCTGTTTTTTTATCTCCCCTACTTTAATTTTTTCTGTCTGTTTTAACTCTTCCTGCCTTTTTTCTTGTTGAGCTTTCAAATAAACCAACTCTTCTTCCTTGGCTTTTCTTTCGGCTTCAGCCTTAGACCTTATCTCAAGCATTAAGGCTTTTTGTTGCTCAATCTTTTTTTGTTCTTCTTCTTGAGCTTTTTGACGAATATCCTGAATAGAAGTTTCATCATTTTTTAAAATGACTGAAGGCTTTAAAATTACCGGAGTGGCTTGAGCTTGTTTTTGAGCCTCAATTTTTTCCCTAATGTCCTCAACGATTGCTCTGTCGGCCTCTTGCTCTTTCTCTCGCTTTTGAGCCTCAATTCTAGTCATTTCAATCTTGTTTTCTTTTTCCTTAGCTAACTCTTTTTGTTTTAAAAGAATTTCCTCGGCTTGAGTTTTAAGGGGAGGTGCAACCGTTTTCAGAGGAACCACATTAGTTGGCTCAATTTTTTTAGAAACTTCAATCTTTTTTTCTTCTAACTTAAAATCTGCTAAGGGAATCTTTCTTGATTCCGTTACCAGTTGACCAGAGTTAGCTTTCGCTAAATCATCCTCCATACTCAAAAGGACACCCGCAGAAAGAAGCTGATCAATTTCTTCTTCACCAATCACAGTATCCTTGATTGTGTTATTAACAGCAGTTATTTGAGGCACGCTGTTTTTAAATCCAAATATCTTCCGTTAAGTCATTATAACAAAACGGAAGTTAAAATGAATATTTAAAATTTTTAATTTTCGGTTTTCTAACGAGTATTCTTTCTAAAAAATCCTCTTTTAGGGCTTTCTTCTGGTTTCGAGTTGCCCTGATTAGAAGCTCCAATCCCACCTGAATCTTTCGCCACAAATCCAGCGTCTTTAGCTGAAAGAGCAATTTTACCACTATCATCAATGCTAATAATTTTAACGGGTATTTCCTGTCCTAGTTTTAACACATCCTCTACTTTATTCACTCTAAAATTAGCTAATTGCGAAATGTGTACCAGCCCATCTTGCCCAGGAGCAATCTGCACAAAAGCTCCAAAATCAGTAATGCGTACCACCTTACCTTGCATCATTTCGCCAACTTCATATTCGTGAGTTAATCCTTTGATCCACTCTATAGCTTTTTGCATTTCAACATCACTTGTTCCTGCCACAAACACTCGTCCATCATCTTCAATATCTATTGTAACATTACAAGCCTCAATAATACTGTTAATAACTTTTCCACCAGTTCCAATCACGGCTCCAATTTTTTCCGGATTAATTCTTAAAATATTAATTCGGGGAGCCATTGGTGATAATTCGGCTCGTGGTTCAGGTAAA
>JAPLWD010000041.1 GCA_026396775.1 Candidatus Gribaldobacteria bacterium | reverse complement strand
AACAGTTCCTTGAACCGTTTTGGATCCAAAATCAGAAAGCTGTGCTAGTCCATCTAACTTAAGATCTTGAGAAATTTTAATTTCTTCTTGGATTAAAAGCAAACTAATATCCGCTTTGCTTTGAAAACTTAAAAAAACAAACACCCCAAAGCTAACAATTAAAGCTACAGTCAAAAAAAGAAAAAAATTCTTTAAAAAATTTCTTGCTGGTTTTTGAACCCTCTTTTTTGGCTCAACTGCTCCAAAATTTTTATTTGCAACTGACTTGTTTTCAATTGAAATAATATCAACAACTTTTTTAACCATATACTTTAACGATTTATACGGGCTCACTAAAGCTTAATAAAATCGTATTTACTTCACCCAAGGATAAGCTTTTACCACTTAAATTCTTCAGCGGAAACTTAGTGAGGCTTAAGGGCGAAACTTTAATTTCTTCTAAAGCTACATTAACATTTTCTGGAGTCAATTTTCTCTTAGTTTGTAAAATAGTCGACAAACTTCCCGATCCACCCCAAGTAATAATTGAGGCTGGAAAAAACCCAAACTTAAAAACTTGCAATCTTAACTTACTCCACCAAGCTTCAGCTACCGGAGTTAAAATTTTATTAATTCTTTCCGTCATTCCAGAACTAAATAAACCGTTATTAAAAACTATTTTTAATTCTTGTGCATCTCTCTCTGAAATTTTTAATCTATCCTGTAAGGCTGCTGAAAAGTCATTTCCCCCTCCTAGCCATTCCCCCACCCCTTCTAATTGCTGGCGATAAAAAACGAAATAATTAGTAAAACGTGCTCCAACATCTATCAAAATTGTATTTTTTTTTTTAATCAACCCGTCACATTTTATGAGCCCTTCAACTTCATGAAAAACTTGAATTTTAGCTAAACCCAAATCATCCATGATTAATTTGAAATCATTCCAAATATTTTTTTGACAAAAAACTACCAAAATCTGAAAATCAAAACTCTTGCCGTTAAAGCCAACTATAGATGGCACTTTATAGCCAGAAATTTGAATGGATAAAATTCTAGCTCTCAAAAACTTAATTTCTTCTTTGGATTCATCGTCAGCGGAAATAAAAAGAGTTCTATTTCTAGCTTCAACAAACACCGCCTGAAAAATACTATGCGCTTCTTTAGTACTAACTTTGCAGTTAGGTTTTTCTCTTTGCATTGAAACTTTAATGAGCTTAGCTTTTAGGCAATTAGCCGGCAGGCCTATAACTGTTGGGATTTTTCTAATTTTCGTTTCTAGATTTAATTCTTTAATAACTTTTACGGCTGCTTGTTTAATAATCTCTAAATTAAAGTTTTGTTTAGTCGTATCGCCTAATGAAGCCTTAGGGCTTTTTTTGTTAGGCAAAGTATAATTATCAAAAACTCCATACTGTTCAATGGGCACTACTGCCATTTTTTTAATAATGTTTAAACCCTTGCCTTTTTCAACAATTAACCCCCGAACATTACTTGAGCCAAAATCCAAAATCAATTTATCTCTTTTTATTGAACGCGAAAAAATCATTTTTTCTTTTACTTATTATTTCTCATTATAACAAAAAAATAACAAACACCCCTATGTGGAAAAGATTGGCTCAATCGCCAAGTTATTCTAGAACAGCCTTAACTCTACGAATGCCAGCCGAAGAGGCTTCCTCTTTAATTATTTTAAAGCGCCCTAGATTACCTGTATTTTGAACATGGGGACCTGCGCAAATTTCTTTAGAAAAAACTTGCCCAGAACCTGTCGAAAGATTTCCTACCGCATAAACTTTTACTTTTTCTGGATATTTATGACCAAAAACCCCAGTAGCTCCAGCTTCTAACGCCTGCTTAATTTCCATTTCAACGCAACTAATTGGCAACGCCATTTTTACTTGTTCATTGACCAAATCCTCTACCTTTTTAATCTCCTCTTGTGTTAGCTTGCGTTCAAAATTAAAATCAAACCTAATCCTTTCACTTGTGATATTACTCCCCTTTTGCTGGATATCGCCACTCAAAACCTGCCTTAAAGCCGCTAACAACAAGTGGGTGGCTGTATGATATTTAGTAGTCATTTCCGAATTATCCGCCAAGCCAGACTTAAATTGACCAGCCGAGGCCGTTCTCGATAACTCTTGATGCTTTTTCAATTCTTTTTTAAATTCTCCCTGGCTAATAATTTTCCCTTTTTCCCTAGCTATTTCCTCAATAATCTCGAAAGGGAACCCATAAGTTTGGTAAAGATTAAAAACTTCTTTGCCTGAAATAATTTGCTCGGTTATTTTTTCAAATTCCTTTAAACCCTTATCTAAACAAACCAAAAAACGATCTTCTTCTTTTTGTAACTCGCTTAAAATTGAATTTTGATTTTCTTTTAATTCTGAATAAACACTTCGATACATCCCCACAACAACCTGGCCAACTTCGCTAACAAACCCTTTCTCAATCCCAACTAATTTTCCATATCTAATGGCTCGCCTAATCAATCTTCGCAAAACATACCCCCTTTCGGTATTTGAAGGAACAAGCCCATCAGCCAGCATAAATACGCTAGCCTTTAGATGATCAGCGATAATCCTAAACGGCTTTTCGTTGCCCGAGTATGGTTTGCCTGAAATTTCAGAAATTTTATCTAAAATTGGAGTAAAAAGTTCTGTGGCATAAACATTATCTTTACCCTGTAAAACCATTGTAATCCTCTCAAGCCCCATCCCTGTATCTACATTTCTCTGCGATAATTCCTCAAACTTTCCATCCGCTGTTTTGTTATACTGCATAAAAACATCATTCCAAATCTCCACCCATCGCTTATCCTGTGGATCAAAAACTGTTGGAACCGAACTTAACTCCGTCCAGTAAAACATTTCACTGCATGGGCCACACGGTCCAGTTAAACCTGCCGGCCCCCACCAATTGTCACATCTGCCCAAATAAACAATTCTGTCCTCGGATACACCCAAAGACTGCCATATCCGACCAGCCTCCTCGTCTTTTAGTATACTCTGTCCCTCCTGCCCCGAGTCTATCGAAGGGTCAAAAACTGTAAAAGCTAATTTTTCTTTTGGAATTTTT
>JAPLWD010000021.1 GCA_026396775.1 Candidatus Gribaldobacteria bacterium | reverse complement strand
TTATTTTGGTGAACATTCGAACCCTGTTGGCATGGTCCCCGAGTACTCGAGGGGCAACAGGGTGAGAGTTTAGCCCAAAAGCCAGCTGGGGCTTTTGGGCGGTTCACCAAAATAACTTTCCGAGCCGACCGCCTTTCGTAATTCAAAAACATCACAAAACCTCTTGGGCTTTTTTAATGCGTTGCAGGGTTTTTTCTTTGCCTAGCACTTCGGCTATTTCAAAGGGGCCAGCTGATGCCATCTTGCCTGACACAGCCACCCTCAACGGCCACAACAATTTTCCTCTATCCCCTAGCCTTTCGGCTTCAGGCATTAAAACAGACTCTAGCTTTTCCTTATTCCAATCTTTTTCGTTAACTTCTTGCAAAGTTTTCAGTAAAAAATCCAAAACCGCTGGCAATTCCGCCATTTCCATTTTTTTCCATTTTAAAATCTCCTTAGGATATTCAACCTCTTCAAAAAATAATTCAACTAACTCCCCTATCTCGGCAAGTTTTTTTAACCGCTCTTGATATAAGCTGATTATTTTAGCTAGCTGATTGAAGGATACCTTTTCTTTCGTTTTATTATTTTCAAACCCCAAAACAGTAAAATTACTATCATAAACTAAAGGAATTACCTCTGACTTACCCCACAAAGGACTAATTAAGCCTGCCTTAACCAGATAAGGAACACATAAGTTGGTTAATTTATCTAAAGACATCTGCCGAATATAATATCCATTAAACCAATCAAGTTTTGGTACATTAAAAATAGCGCCGGACTTTTGCAGTTTTTCTACCGAAAAATCTTGAATTAATTCTTCGAGGCTAAAAATTTCTCTAGTATCTCCAGGGTTCCAGCCCAAAAAAGCAATAAAATTGACAACAGCTTCAGGTAAATACCCTTGCTCAATGTAATCCGACACCTTAGCTGCCACCGAAGGATCTCTTTTGCTTAGCTTGGCTCTTTGTTGGTTTAAAATTAAGGGCAAATGCAGGTATTGTGGGATATCCAAACCCAAGGCTTTGGCAATTAAAAATTGCTTAGGGGTGTTAGTTAAGTGTTCTTCCCCTCTAATCACATGAGTAATTTTCATTTCAAAATCGTCAATCACACAGGCTAGATTATACAGAGGTTCATCAACGCTTTTTGCAATCACAATATCCCCAAAAAGAGCTACATCATACTCAATCTGCCCCTTTAATAAATCATTCACCACCACGGTTTGAGGGGTAACCTTCAAACGAATCACGCACTGATCCCCTGCTTCCTTTTTTTGGGCTGATTGTTCTTTGGTAAGCTTTCGGCATTTGCCAGAATAAATTGGGGCTAACCCTTGAGCCAGCTGAGAATTTCGATGCTCTTCTAGTTCAGCTGGAGTGCAAAAACAATAGTAAGCTTCTCTGGAAAACAATAATTTTTCAGTGTATTTCTGATAGATTTCACTTCTTTCCGATTGACGATATGACCCAAAATGGCCACCCTTTTCCAAGCCCTCGTCATAATCTAACCTTAACCAGTTCAAAGCTTCTTGAATACTCTCTTCCCATTCCACTTTTGATCTAGTTCGATCGGTATCTTCAATTCTAATAATAAATTTCCCTTGAAATTTTTTAGCAAACAAGTAATTAAAAAGCGCTGTTCGAGCCGAACCAATGTGAAAGGGGCCGGTCGGCGAAGGCGCCATCCTAACCCTTACCTCTTGATTTAATTTTTGTTCTTTTGGCATATTATGTTTCTAAGGTTTGATAAAGATAATCTAGTAAATAGTTAGCAATAATACTAGCCGTTTTAGTCCGGCTGAAAGCCTTAGAATTAACGGCCATCGTTTTTAAAATGTCTGGTCGCTCAATTAGAAATCTTAATTTTTCTAAAAAGAAATGGGGAGTTAAGTTTTCCTCCGAAACAACTTCAGCCGCCCCCGCTTCAGCAAACTGATAAGC
>JAPLWD010000067.1 GCA_026396775.1 Candidatus Gribaldobacteria bacterium | reverse complement strand
AGGTTTTATTCATATTATTTCTCAAAAAACATCCCTGCAAGTCCAGTTGATTCTTCAACCACTCTTTGAACAGTTAGATTAGTTTTCAAAAGGGCAACTTCTAATGTAACCGATACTTGCGCCTTTAACAAGTGCCCCCCAATCACCTTTTTTTCTGCATCCCCTAAAACGCTATGTAAATGAAATTCGTATTTTCCTAACTGCTCTAAAATATTGCCACTTAAAGATAGCAACTCATAATTGCCCTTAAATGTTTGTGGAGCATAATCACCCTTGGCTTTAAAAAATCCCAGCTCAACATCTTTAACTTGCCCAATCCCCGATAAAATCACTCCGGCTTTAATTTGATACTTTAGGGCCAGTTCTTTTAAGCCACCTAAAACATCGTCTTCGGGAAAAAACCGAGCCATTATTAAATTATCTTGTTCTCTACTTTCCATACATTCTAGTGCCTTTAAAATCTCCATTTCTTAGAATACTTTGAAAGTTACTTAAATCTTTTCCGGTCGCTACCACCACCTCCACATTATTCTCTAAAGCCAAATGAGCCGCCAAAGCGTCAAAGGGTACATTCATCCCAGGAATCCATTCGGTTGGAATTATTTTAAAATAGTCTGTCCAAGCAATTTTTTCAATCGGTTTAGCTGTTGGATCTTTGTCGGGGTTAGCGGTATATACATAATCGGGCTTGCCTAAATTAATTACTTTTTTAATTTTAAAATTAACTGCCATTTGCACCGTGGTAAAATCACTAGAATGTCCAGGCACTCCTCCTCCGCCCACAATAATTGAATTTTGACCAAACTCGGCCAAGTCTAAATTATCATTAAATTTTGTTGCAATCTCTAAACTTTTTAAAATTGCCACCAAAAGTTGGGCATTTAAGCGGGTAGCATAAATTCCAATCCAAACTAACCCTCCACCCACCACAATCACAAATTTATTACCTTTTTGAACTTCTTCTTTTAAAACAGCGCAAAAACCCTTCAAAAAATCAAGATTGGGTCCATTATCAAAAGCCACTGATCCGCCTAAGCTAATCACAAACTGTTCCATAAATAAAATGGTAATAATTAAACTTTGATCTGACTAATTGGTTCGTTTAAAGCAATCCGAGCCGACAAGATAAAAATCCCCAAACCAATTAAAATTTCAATAATTGCTGCCATAAAAAATAATTAATAATTTACTCCAAATTACGAAAGGCAAGTCGGCTCGGAAAGTATTTTCAAGGCGACGCTCGCTCGCCCAGCAGGCTCGCTTCGCTCAGTTCTCGGGCTGTTTTCCGCCTACTGGCGGAACCATGCAAACAGCCCTCGAAGTGCGCCTTGAAAATACTTTCCTCGCCTCATTTCGTAATTTAAAACAACTTCTTTTACTTTGCTAATAGTAAATCAGCGTCTTTGATCAATGAACTAATTCGGCTGGCTGATATGCCCAATTTTTGTGCTAGACTTTGAGGGTCAGCCTTAAAAACATCTTTTACCATCATTAAGCCTTGTTGGCTAAAAACATCCCCCCATTCTTTCTGAAAAGACGGCAAAATAGTAATGGGATAAAGATTTTCATTATCAATATAGTATTCTAAGCCCTTGCCTTTAGGATATTTCCAGCCTAACAATTCTACACCACTGCACTCACAATATTGAATGGCTCTGGAAGAAAAACGAGTATTGGTTACTAATAAACTTTTTAATTCTCGCTTGTTTAGTTTATCCTTCTGGTAATCAAACCGATTTTTGATATCTAAAAAACGAGCATAGTTAGCTAAAGCTACTTCTATTTGAACAATACCTTGCGTGGCCTGTCTAAATTTACATTCTACCAGCTTTAAAGTACTCTCTTTTTCAACCACTAAATCAATTTCGTAACCCGAACAACAATGCCCCGACACTAGCTGGTTAGTTTTAACTTTAAAGCCCCAATGCTTAAAAATTTCCGCCACATATTGTTCAAACGGAAACCCAGTTGGTCCTAAAAAATGCATTGCCTCTTTTAAGCTAAACTTCAAGGCTACGGGTGGCGCATCATTATCTAGTATAGCTTTAACCTGTTTAAAAATTTCTTTGGTACTGATACCCGAATAAACATTTCGAGCAATAGCTTGAGCAATCTTATTAGCTAACTTACCGGAAGCACCTGCCCTTTGAGCAGATGAAATTACCTTTTTAATTGAAAAAGGTTCCTGCTCACCCGAAGAATTAACTACAAAAGGAATTGCCATAATTTTAAAGCCCTAAACCAGGTAAATTAGACATTTTACCAGCCATTTTGGTTTGCACCTGCTTAAAGGCGTCATTAATACAATCTTTAACAATCCTTTCTTGATCTTTAACTGAAATTTGTTCGTTCAACTGAATTTCCAACACCTCCATTTTACCATTCACCACAACCTTAACTCCATTTTTTTCTACTTCAGCCCTTTCTTGCTTCATTTGATTCTGCAAATCTATTAACTGCTTCATTTGTTTAAATTTATCAAACATATAAAAAATTTAATTTTTTAATTACCCCTACCTTTTTTGCCCCGATTATTAATATGTTCTAACCTTTTCGCTAGACTAAACGGGCGAGTCACCCGCTTAAAAAAATTATTTAACAATCCTTTTTTAGTTGTTTTACTTTCTTGGTTTCTTTTTAAAAACCTTAAATTAAATAATTGTTCCATATTTTTTATCTATTAAATTACAAAACAAATTTTTGTGTCATTGCGAGGAACTGTGTCAGCAGACAGAGCGACGAAGCAATCTCGTAATCCTTAATTCGCTCCCTTTCCCGCCAACTGCCCGCAGGCTCCTTTAATATCCTCACCAAATTTATAGCGTTGCACCACTTCAATACCCTCCGTTTGTAAAATTTCTTTAAACTTATTAATTTGCCCCACCCCCGACGCTCGAAAATCTTGCAAAGATTCCACCCCAGCTAGTCTAGCTAGGTTATAAGCAATCAAATTCACAAAATAAAAATTGCGAGTGCTTGGAAAGCTGGCTGGTTTTCTAAATTGCTTAACAAAGCTAGCTAATTCCATCGCTTGCTCTTCACTATCATTATAACCCTCTAGCATTAAATACTCAAACATCACTCTTTGCCTAGTTTGCCTAATATAATAATCAATTGACTTGGCTAAATCAACTAAAGAATAGTTTTGAGCTACAGGTATTAACTGACTTCTTAGTTGATTATTGGTGCTATGCAAAGAAAGGGCTAAGTTGGGCCTAATTTTTTCATCGGCTAATCTTTTAATCCCATCCGATATTCCCACGGTTGAGATAGAAATATGCCGAATACCGATATTTAGTCCACTTTTAGCATTTAAAATTTTAACCGCTTTTAACCGCCACTAAAACATTCTCGTAATTTAACAAAGGCTCGCCCATCCCCATAAAAACCACGTTACTAACTCTCTTGCCAGTTTTATTCAAAATTCTAGCCCAAACCAAAACTTGTTCCACAATTTCCCAACTAGTTAAGTTTCTTTTCAAACCCAGCTGGCCAGTTGAACAAAACAAGCACCCCACCGCACAACCCACTTGTGAAGACACACAAACTGTTGCCCTCTCTAAATACTCCATTAAAACTGTTTCTATTAATGAACCATCCTCAAAAGTTATTAAGGCTTTTTTTGATCTTTGATCTTGAGAAGTTAAAATTTGAGTTGAAATAACCAAAGGACACTCTTGATTGAGCTTTTCTCTCAAAATTTGAGGCAAACTAATCGCTTCTTGCCAATCGCTAATTAAATTTAAAAAAATCGCCTGTTTAGCTTGTTGCAATCTAAATTTTGGCTCGTCTTTTAACGCTTGCGCTAATTTTTCTAAATCCATACTATTTATTTTCCCAGTATTTTTCAGCTTCTTCTTCTAACTTTTTTAAACGCAAATAATAATCCGGAAATTCTTTTAAATGCGCTAAGGCAATCTTACCCGTGATTATCGAATCATCATTGGTTACATTGGTTTGGGAATCCCGTAGCCCATGCTCAAGCTCCACCTCCATCCCAAACTTAAACTGCTCCACCTCAAACTTACTCCAATCAACCCCCAACCCCTCACCAATTTCCTTAGCCTCCTCAATTGTAAACTCCTTTTTATTCTCCATAATGAAAAACTAATACTTCATATTAATGACCTTTAGTTGTTCCATTATACCCAATCCCCACCAAAAACCAAAGTATGTTTTTCTATAAATTTATACACACTCAACCTAAAAAATAGATCGAGTGTGTATAATATATTTTTTACTTCCATAACCATTTCCAGCATGGCCGGAGGAAACTAATAATAAACCATAATCCCTCGAATGACTTGGGCTTATAACGCCCCGAACCAAGATTCCATATTTTCAAAAAAACTCCAGCCAAATCAATCAGAGACAAATACTCCAAAACCAGAGCAATCACCCAGCAATACACTGCAAGACTACTGCGTAGAACAACAAACGCAGCTACCGGAGCAGCAAAAGTTATTTTGTTAAACGAGCTCGGCCAAAGCTCCTTCCTCTTGGATAAGAGTAAAATCCCGCCAACAAGTGTAAGAAAATATTTAACTGAAAATGGAACCCAAAACCAAGTAGGCAGTTCCATTTTTATTGCGGTAGCTGTAAGTATCGCGCCTATTGAAATCTTATCAAGGGCGTTATCTGATATTTTTCTCACCGAAGACTCTTTTGTAAATGGGATATTGCCATCAAGTATGTCGTAAACCCCATAAATGATCATCACTATTATTGCTCCCCAAAATAATGGCGGATCAAAACATAAGAAGAACACGGCCAACCCAACAAACATTAACTTGGGAAGCGACAAAATAATAATCCATATCATCATTTTATTTCTTGCCAAGAACTCTCTGATTTTCATTATAATTTCCTCCTATTATATCGGAACGCTAGGTTAGAAAATAAAAAATCCTAAACTTTAAACTAGTTTAGGCTATCTAAAATAAAACCTTCTGTCAATCACAAAAAAACGATTACGAAGATTTTTCTATTGGCACGGCATATCTTTCCAGAAGCTCTTCTCTGGAAATGACAGACTCTGAAATTCCTTGCTTTCTTTGATGAGGTGGTAAATCTTTCTTCTCATCTTCTGATAACTCCTTTATTACTCTAAACCCAAATCGCTCAATCAACTTAGGCTGTTTAAATACAATCCATGATGTAGCGTAAATATTTTTTATCTCTGGGCTTTGCTTAACAATCTCCGCTAAATCTTTTAGCCCCTCTTCAAAATCTTTAATAATACCTACTCTCGGCATAAGCCCTAGATGGATTGCTATACTATCTGGCGATAGCACTTCGTATGACAAAAAATCATTAACAGCAATTTTACCTGCCTGTTGTTCTAATGCTCTAAAAATTTCGCCTCCTCTCTCTATGCATAAATCGAAAACGGGTTGCATAATGTTAAGAATTTTAGAAACAAACTCTTCTTTATTATTAATTAAACGGCACTCCCACAAATCTTGCACAACCCTATCATCCTCCAAAAACCCTCCTTCACTTAATTTATCTACTATCGAAACAAACCAGTTCACCTTCTCGTCCTGATCCTTCGCTTCCTCGAATGACAACTTAGCTCTTTCTTTTATAAGAGATCTTAATCTTTCTTCCCCTAACCCTGTTTTTTCAGATTGATTTCCTTGAAATTGTGGTTCTTTTAATGTGTTTTCTTGATTATTCATAAAAATATTAAATTATAAGATTTTATGGCGGGGCATTAACCATTTAAAATAGGCTAGTTTGGCTAGTTCGCTGGTGATGAAATAGCAACCTACCAGGCCAAGTACTAAAACTAAATATTGCAAAGGTGGAGCTACAAAGTGGAAAGCCGTTTGCCCAAAGGCTAAAAATGGCAAAGCTAGTACCAAAATAGCATCAAAAATAGCAAACCACACTAGGGGCCAGGACGGCCTTTTGGCTTTTAAGAAAAACTGCGAAGTCCGAATCGAAAAAATTAAGGCAATTTCGGTTAAAATACTTTCAATGTACCACAGGGTTTGCATTTGAGCAGGCTCAATGCGGTGATAAAAAATGGCGAAAAAAATAAAATCAAACATTGTGCTAACTAAAGCTAAAATAATGATTAAAGAAACCATGTGACTTAACCGATAAGCCTTAGGCCGTTTTAGTTCGGCTGGGTCCACCG
Organism: Candidatus Gribaldobacteria bacterium; assembly: GCA_026396775.1. GTDB lineage: Bacteria > Patescibacteriota > Minisyncoccia > Minisyncoccales > CG1-02-41-26 > JAPLWD01. The sequence goes on along the minus strand of JAPLWD010000067.1, from coordinate 2,587 downwards.
AATCGGTGGCAATCGTAATCAATGGAAAATCCGATAACAAATTACCTAATAAAATTTGCACCGGTAACATTGGTAAAAAAGGAATAAATAAAGAAATAATCGCAATCGAATAAAAATTGCCAAAGTTGCTGGCTAAAGCGCACTTAATATATTTGTTAATGTTAGAAAAGATAGAACGGCCATTTTTAATACCATTCACCACCACTCGTAAATCTTTTTCCGTCAAAACGATATCGGAAGCTTCTCTCGCAATATCCGAAGCTTCCATCACCACAATCCCAACGTTAGCGGCTTTAAGTGCCAAGGCATCGTTAGTGCCCTCACCCATAAAACCCACATCGTATTTTTTCTGTAAAGATCGAATAATTTTCAGCTTAGTTTGGGGAGAAATTCTAGCAAAAACCGAAAAATTAAGGCAAGCCTGATCAAAATCGCTTTCTCCTAAAGCTTCAAGCCTAGCGCCCAAAATTACTTGAGAAACATCCTTAATCAACCCAACACTGAAAGCTATACCACCACTTACCTCACCACTATCGCCTGTGATAATTTTTACTTGCACACCTAATTTTTTAGCCAAATCTAAAGCCTGACGAGCTGTGTGCTTTAAGGGATCGGAAAAAGTTAAATAGCCCAAAAAAATCATTCCTTGCTCATCTTGGCTACAGACATTTTCGCAATCAGAAAGCTTATAGGCTATCGCTAAAATTCTTTTGCCCGCTAACCCTTGCTCTTTAATCTCTTGAGCTAAAGTTTCCTTATTTTTACCTTCGGGAAATTGCTGACAGATATTCAAAACCAATTCGGCAGCTCCCTTAGTCACAATTATTTTTTCTTGAGTGCTGACCGCCAAAAAGCTACTTCTCATCCGAACAGAATCGAAGGGCACTTCAGCGATGACTTGATAATCATTTAATTTATTTTTAATACTTGGAGTGGCCACAGCAAATAAAGCACTATCGAAAGGGCTAATGGTGGCATCTATCTCTTCTTTAGCATAGTTGGAAGCAATTAAACCAAAAAGGACAGTTTTTTCTATTTCGTTAGAATAAACTTTTTCTAAAGTTAGTTTGTTTTGAGTTAAAGTGCCGGTTTTATCAACGCATAAAATATCAATATTACCCAAATCTTCAATCGCTGTTAGTCGGCGAGCCACCACTTTTTCTTTCGCCATTTGCATTGCCCCTTTGGATAAAGCAAAAGTAGCTACTACAGGCAAAGCTTCAGGTAAGATGCTCACCACTAAAGCAATACAAAAAATTAAAAAATCCGAAAACCTTTCAGTGCCATGAAGCAATAAGTTAGCAATGAAAATAAATAAAATGGCTGAAGCCACTATTTTCATCATTAACTTGCTAGCAAACAACAACTCTTTTTCGTAAGCACTTTGACGCACTAAGCCACTGGCCATTTTACTAATTTCACCCACCGTTGTATTTTGACCAATCGCTAAAACTACCCCTTGAGCTTTGCCAGCCGTTACCGCTGTTCCGCTGAAAAGGATATTTTGAGCCTTAAAAATTTCTCCTATTTCTTGAACTGATTTTTCTGAACTTTTAGCCACTGGGATTGACTCTCCAGTTAAAATAGACTCATCCACCAATAAACCTTGGGCTTTAAGTATTCTTAAGTCTGCCGGAACAATATTGCCATTTTCTAAAGAAACAATATCACCCTGCACTAAGAATCTTTTATCTATCATCACCTCTTCTTCATCTCTTAAAACTCTAGCTTGGGAAGCAATAATTTTTTTTAACGAAGCAATGGCTCGTTCCGAACGGCATTCTTGTAAAAAACCAACTACCACATTCACGAGAATAAAAGCCACAATTACATAGCCATCTACCATTTCACCCACTAAAAAAGCGAGAATACCAGCCGCGAACAATAAATAAAAAAAGGGCGACTTAAGCTGTTGAACTAAAACTTTCAGCCAATGAGCCTTTTTTTCTTTAATTTCATTCAGCCCCATTTTTAACAACCTAACCTTGGATTCTTTTATACTTAAACCTTGCTCGGTTGTTTCCAAAGAATTTAAAACTTCAGTTATTGCTTGATTGGTGAATTTTGAAAAATTCATACTTCAAAAAATTGTCTAACTAAAACCTGATAAAGGTTTTAACTATTTCAGCCACCGAACCAGCTATTAAAACAATAATAATAAAATAAACTAAAAATCGAGGATGTTTTAATGAATATTCGGGGATTCTATCGCCATTTTTTTTAACTTTTTGGTAAATTAAACTAATCGCCACCCCTTCTGCCAACCCTACAAAAGTACCCACCACACTGACTACCGGAATAAACTCGTTAAAGCCTATCACGAATAAAGCCAAGGGAACTAAAATAGTTAAAAAGAAAGCTAGCTTCAGAGGTATTCTGCAATCATAATGAAAAATATGTTTTAAATAATTAGCTGTAACCACAAAAGAAGTGGCCACAGCCAATAACCCCAAAATACCTCCCAACAAAATGACCCCGCTACCCAAAAAAGGAGCGAGACTTGCAAAAATTTGATCCGTCATTTGATTGCCCACCACTCCCACGGTTAAAAAGCCAAACAGCAAATAAACAACTAGAAAAATTAAAA
>JAPLWD010000023.1 GCA_026396775.1 Candidatus Gribaldobacteria bacterium | reverse complement strand
GAATCATTAACTAGTTTTAATCTTGACTCTTTTACTGATTTTTCGTTTTCTATTCTTACTTTTGTTTCGTCCCATTCAATTCCCAAAACTTTTCCTTGGGGTTCTGTTTTTTTCAAGATGGCTCTGGTATGTCCACCAAACCCCCAAGTACAATCCACAAAATTTTGGTTAGGTTTTGGATCTAAAAGTTGAATAACTTCGTTTAATAAAACCGGAAGATGTATTTCCATAATCTTAAACTCCTAAATCTTTTAAGCGTTCAGCAATATCTCCAGCCTCGCCTTCAATTTGTTGTTTATAGGTATTCCATTTGTCTTCATCCCAAATTTCCACTCGGTTATACAAGCCAGCAATAATAACTTTTTTATTCAGTGAGGCATATTGTTTTAAATAATCTGGCACTAAAATTCTACCCAAAGCATCCAAGTCAACCTCCATCGCCCCTGCCAACATAATTCGGCTAAACCCCCTAGCATCCGCTTGCGAAATTGGCAATTGGCTTAATTTTTCCGCCAATTTTTCCCACTCTTTAATGGGATACAAAAACAAGCAGTTATCTAAACCCCTAGTAATCACGGCTTTCTTACCTAATTTCTGCCTAAACTTAGTAGGCACAGCCAACCGTTTTTTTTCATCAATATTGTAACTATATTCCCCTAAAAACATACAAATTTGACTCAGATTATTTTTTTGTCATTGCGAGGAGCACCACCTGCTCCCATTTTCGTTCATTTTAATCCCCCTGTCAACACTTTATATCTAAAAACAAAAAGCCTATTAAACCAACAAAAAACGGCCTTTCTTGCTGAAAAGAACCGTTTTCCCGCCCGACTTATCCACACCCCATTTTAAAACTTAATTAATAGTAAAATAATTATCGCTTTCATCGTGCAAGCCCATAGCTGATTGAGCCACATTAGCTACGCTTTCTAAAAGGAATATTTTGTACTTATCGCCAGCCGTTATTGTTCTGGCAATATTTGAACATTGCTGACCATCATAGAAATAAAGGTCGGTATTCTGGCTAGTGGCTGGAATTTCTTTTAGATAACAAGTTGCCCCATCTTGAAATTTCAAATAAAGCTGTACTTTATCAATCCCTACTGATTGCCATTTAAAATTATAAGCCTTACCAAACTCAACTTTCTCTCCCCCATTAGGCGCAATCAAATTGATTGACTTAGTAGTGGTGGTTGTAATCTTACTATTGCCACAGCCGTAAAGTTTATTTAATTTAGCTCTAGTGGCATTGCCAACATAACCTGTACCATATTTTAAACCCGAAGGAGTTAAAATTTCACTAGCATATTTTTGCTGAAATTGAACAACCGCGGAAGCCAAACTTTCATCAAATTTAGGATTAGCTTCTAAATCAGCAAAGGCGTAAACATTTTGTTTTTCTAAAACAATTTTCAAAGATCCGACTTCATCTCCAGTAGAGCCAACCCCTAAATTAGTAATAAACGAATGACACCAAGCCGGTTGCTGGCCTTGCTGTTGATTTAATTGAGCTACAAGTTGAGTAACTCGAACCTGTAAGTTCGCAATCTGTTGCCTAAGATCGTCAAGAGTGAAGGCTTTAGCCAAAACAGGTATTGCCAAAACACATACTAACAACCCTAAAATTATTTTGTTTTTCATAGTCTAAGGATACCCACCCCAACGGTTTTGTCAATGTGAAAAACTTAAGATTAAACAAAACAGCTATTTTAGGCAATTACACTCCCCTAAAATATGTCAATAATAGTTATCCCCAACCAAAAACCCTCCGCCACAGCGGAGGGCTTTTGTTGTCCACAATTTATCGCGCTGTTTTTTTGAAAGTATAGCCAAAACCTGGCGCAAAAAAGATATTCGCATCCTTTTTCCATGTTCCAGCCAAACTATCTAAAGTAAACCATTCAAAAGAATAACTGGGAAACAGTTTTTCTACCTCTTTCTGAACTGAATATGTGTCACCTGTTAGAAAAAACGGCCAAACGAATGAAAATGGAGCGACAAATGATGTTTTTCCACTGGCTGGTTTTGCATTATTCACAATAGAAATTAACCATTCATCAATCGCCGATGTTTTATCTTGAACAGAACTATTTATATCAACACTATAAATCGGATCACCCGT